>CAJXPE010000188.1 GCA_913057965.1 uncultured Marixanthomonas sp.
GAGATGTAGAGAGGTCTCGTGGGCTCGGAGATGTGTATAAGAGACAGTCTTTGTCCACTGAAAGAGGAAAGATTTGACTGATTGCAACCTCTGCTCAACTAGCTTAATTGAAGAAGTTGAGACTCCGTATAGAGTACGGAGTTAAAAATGCTAAAGGCAGTGTAAACTTCCTTCGACGCGTTCGTCAAATCTTCAGTATATAAAAATTTAAAAAGACCTTTATGGCGTACTTATTTACTTCAGAAAGTGTTTCTGAAGGACACCCAGATAAAGTTGCAGATCAAATTAGCGACGCATTATTAGATCATTTTTTAGCCTTCGATCCCGAGTCGAAAGTAGCCTGCGAAACCTTGGTAACAACAGGACAAGTGGTACTTGCCGGAGAGGTGAAAAGTGACACCTACCTAGATGTACAACATATTGCAAGGGACATAATTAATAAAATTGGATATACAAAGGGAGCGTATCAATTTAGCGGTGATTCTTGTGGCGTAATTTCATTGATTCACGAGCAATCACAAGATATTAACCAAGGCGTTGACCGCGAAGACAAAGAAGAGCAAGGTGCTGGTGACCAAGGAATGATGTTTGGCTACGCTACCAATGAAACGGAACACTATATGCCGTTGGCACTTGAAATTTCACACACCATCCTTATTGAATTGGCGAAATTACGTCGTGATGGGAAAGATATTCCTTATTTACGTCCTGATTCAAAAAGTCAAGTTACTATTGAATATAGCGATGATAATGTTCCGCAAAAAATAGTCTCTATTGTTTTATCGACTCAGCATGACGATTTTGATGAAGATGAAACGATGCTGAACAAAATTAAAAAGGACATAATTGAAATTTTAATGCCGAAGGTAAAAGCAAAATTACCGGAGTATGTTCAAGAATTGTTTAATGATGATATTGTTTATCACATAAACCCAACTGGAAAGTTTGTAATTGGTGGACCTCACGGCGATACTGGTTTAACAGGACGAAAAATAATTGTTGACACCTACGGCGGAAAAGGTGCTCACGGAGGTGGTGCTTTTAGTGGAAAGGATCCTAGTAAAGTTGATAGAAGTGCTGCGTATGCTGCTCGACATATTGCCAAAAACTTAGTGGCAGCCGGCGTTGCTGAAGAAATATTAATACAAGTAAGTTACGCCATTGGCGTGGTAGAACCTACTTCTATTTTAGTCAATACACACGGTACTTCCAAAGTTGATTTAACCGATGGTGAAATTGCTAAAAAAGTAGCTGAGATCTTCGATATGCGACCTGCTGCTATTGAAAAACGATTGAAATTACGTAACCCAATTTATGTAGAAACCGCTGCTTATGGCCATATGGGGCGTATTCCAGAAACGGTAACCAAAATTTTTGAAAGCCCTTACAAAGGGACCATCAAAAAAGAAGTAGAGCTTTTTACTTGGGAAAAACTAGATTATATAGATCAAGTTAAAAAAGCTTTTAATCTATAAAAGTTCAATGTATATTTTATTTAAAGCCATCCTTTTTTACAGGGTGGCTTTTTTTATCTTTATAAAAACGATTGATTATGAAAATATCAACCATACTATTTATTTCTTTCATTTTATTTTTTAGCTTCAATTTTACAAAAAGCCAAGCTCAAGAAGATAAAAAACCACTTTGGGATGCTTATGATGAAAGTGCTGAAATTCAGAATCAGCAAAGCCATGCGAATCCTAGAATGCGTTATCAGTTAATTCAATCTAAGTTTTTAGATAAGAACAAAGTATTTCAGGAATTAGCTCCAGCCGTTTCCGCTTTTTCCCAAGAGCGCTACCAACAACTAAAGCCGTATATACTTGAAAAAGACATCCCCAGTATTCAACAAGCTATTTCCGAAGGTATTTTTACATATGAAGAATTAACCCTTTTCTACTTAAAACGAATTTACAACTACGAGTTAGACAAAGAAAAAAGCTTGCATACCATCATTGCTTTAAACCCAAATGTTCTCAAAGAAGCCAGAGAACGAGATAAAAATAAAATCAATAACAACTATTCTGTGTATGGAATGCCCATCGTGTTAAAAGACAACATTGATACAAAAAATATGAATACAACAGCAGGAGCGAAAGTTCTAGAAGAAAATACACCTTTGAGAGACGCTTTTATCGTTTCGCAACTTAAAAATAAGGGTGCTCTCATTTTAGGAAAAGTAAATTTGAGTGAATGGGCGTATTATTTCTGTCAAGGTTGTCCACTGGGTTATAGTGCTATTGGAGGTCAAACGCTTAATCCCTACGGAAGAAAACAGTTTGAAACGGGCGGAAGCAGTGCCGGAAGCGGTACCGCCACAGCTGCAAATTATGCCGTTGCCGCGGTTGGCACTGAAACAGCAGGATCCATTATTTCGCCATCTGCACAAAACTCTATTGTTGGTTTAAAACCCACCATTGGCATCTTAAGCCGAACTGGTATCGTTCCAATTTCACATACGTTGGATACCCCTGGACCTATGACCAAAAACGTAGTTGATAATGCCATAATGCTAAACGCAATGGTAGGTAAAGATAAAAACGACACTAGTAGTATTTTAGTTTCTGAAAACTATATTGACGCTATTAAAAACGCTTCCATTAAGGGAAAGCGACTTGGCGTTATAAAAAGTTTACGCTCAGATTCAATTTATATAGAAACCATTAATAAACTAAAAAGTGCAGGTGCCGAAATTATAGAGTTTACACCACCCGAAACGTCTTTAGATGGATTTTTAACGTTGTTAAACTTGGAGATGAAAGAAGACCTTCCAAAGTATTTAAAAAAGCATGCTTCAAAAAATATCCAAGTTTCAAACCTTGAAGAAGTGATGACTTTCAATAAAAAGGATAGTGTAAAGTATATGCCATATAACCAAGGTATTTTTGACGGAATTATGGCTGATACAACCTCAACTAAAGCTTTTAGAAAGATAAAAAAGGAACTCTACGAAAATGGAACTGCTTTTTTTCAAGAGCCCATAAAAGAGCATAACTTAGACGCCATTTTATCCATAAACAATTATCATAGCGCTGAAGCAGCTGTAGGCTTGCATCCTTGTTTAACAATCCCTATGGGGTATAAAAAAAATGGTGAACCAATAGGTTTAACCCTAATTGCTTCACCATTATCTGAAGTTACTTTATATTCAATCGGGGCTTCCGTAGAAAAAATATTGAACAGCAGAAAAATGCCCGACCTATTTGCGCATTAATTTGCAGCGTCTATCGCTAAATTATTTAAAGCACTTTTAATTTGCTGTAACGTATCATCATTTCCAGAAATACCATGTCTTTCTTGTAGAAAACCAGGATCGTTATACGATATGTTTACGGTACCATCTCCTTTTTCCCAAACCAACATTTTTTGAGGCAAATCAATTCCTGTCGTTTGAGCGTTTTTCATTAAAGGTGTTCCCAAGTTTGGGTTTCCAAAAATAATGACTCTAGTAGGGTTTAGGTTTGAATCATTAGGTGCATTTGTTTGATGATTCACTTCAGCTATAGTCAATAGATTAGGATTGTCAACAATTGCGTTTCTTAAGTTGGTGTAGGTTGTATTAAAATCGTTATTACTCACTAATGTAATGATACCATCATTATTTGTTATACCAGCACTAGAATTTTGAGATACAATTCCGTTTGTAGAATTTTCTGCAAATCTTGAAAACTCAGTTTTAATTTGTTGTAATGTATTCGCTGAGCCAACACCTGAGTAACGAGCAGCTAAGTACTCTGTACCGTTATAAGCAACAAACACATTATTGTTATTATCCTCATAAACTAACATTTTTTGAGGTATATCAAGTCCTGCCAATTGATTTTCTTCCAATAACGAAGTTTCTACCATTGGATTTTTAAAAATAATTACGCGTGTATTTCTAAGGTCTTTATCAACACTTTGAGCGTTCGCAGTATGATTTACTTCGGCTACAATTTCAAAGTCCCTATCAAGTTGTAATTCTTCACGTAAGGAATTATACGTTGTAATAAAATCAGAATCACTTACGGCATAGGCTAACCCAGGCGTTTGGGGATTGTTAATTACCTGTGTATTGTCGTCATCACTACTACAAGCAAATACTAAAGTAGTTAAGGCAAGTACTAAGAGCTTTTTCATATTCAATTTTAATTTGTTATTTGGTTAAAAATACAAAATTGTAAAATCTTGATAAGATATTTTTATACCCTTAACAAGACTTTATCACAATGTCTTAAACGTGAAAAACTAAATTTTTATTTTGAAAATTATATAATATTATGCCGTTTGGCTTTTTGTACGGCCTCTATTTTACTATGTACCTGTAGTTTTTTATAGCTATTTTCTATATGCTTTCTTACAGTGCTGGGCGATAAAAAAAGATTGTCTGCAATGGCGGTATAACTAAGTCCTTTGCTAAGCTGTTCCAGCACTTCAACCTCACGTTTAGAAAGAGAAATCTCCTCTTTATCCTGAAAATTATCAATATCAATAGGATTACGTAATAATTTTAGGGTTTTAAGGGCTATAGAAGGATTCATGGCGGCTCCGCCGCATAGGGTTTCTTTTATCCCTTTGTATAGTTCTTCTGGATTTATTTCTTTTAAAAGATAACCGTCTGCTCCCGATTTTATAGCATTAAAAATATGCTCATCATTATCAAAAGCAGTTAACATAATGATTTTAATTTGTGGATATTTTTGTTTCACCATTTGCGTGGTTTCAATTCCATTTAAAACGGGCATTTCAATATCCATTAAAATGATGTCGAGATTATGGTTTTCTTCCAACTTAGTAAGTAATTCACTTCCGTTAAGAGCAGTATGCTTTATTTCAATTTCATCAAAAAAAGAGAGTTTTTCTTTAATGGCATGAATTAAAAACGAATTATCATCAACAATAGAAACTTTAATATTCATAGGTAGTTAGTTGTACTAAAGATACTTAAAAGTATGAAATTATGACCTTAAAAAATATAGGGCAGTTGCCTTACTTTTTTACAGGACGATATTTCAGAACCATAAGTTCGACGTTTGTTCCTTTATGTACGTTAGATTGAAACTCAATATTTCCTTCTAAGTCCTGGGCTCTTTTTTTCATATTGTTAAGTCCGTTTCCTTGTTGTATTTCAGTTACGCTAAAACCCTTTCCGTTATCTGAAATAGTTATGAGAAACATATTCTGTTCTTCGGAAATAGTGACTGAAATGTTCTTTGCGTCAGCATATTTTAAAGCATTGTTAACCGCTTCTTGTATAATGCGGTAAATATTCATCCCAGCTACCGAAGCAAAAGTATGTTCTGTTGAAATAGTTTCTGAAACTTGAAAAGTGAAATCAATCCCCTTTGATGCAGCGCTCGCTTGGTTTATAAAATTGATGATACGGGCTTGTAGGTCTTCAAAAGTGATGGATTCTTTGTTCATTGCCCATATAGTATCACGTAATTCGTAGATGGTCTGTGACGTAAATGCACTAATTGATGATAATTTTTCTTTTGTTTTTAATGTAGCGCCTTTCAGCCCATATTTTAAATTGTCTATAGAAGAAATGATAAAGGTAAGCTGTGCTCCAATGTTATCGTGTAGATCTCGCGAAATTCTAAGTCGTTGTTCTTGCAACCTATTTTGGGTCTCGATTTTTGCCAAGGCAGTTTTTAATTCGCTCTCTTTTTTTAGTTGTCTGTTTTTTAGTTTCTGTTGGTTATAAAACAAATAACCTAAAAGTCCTAATAGAAAAGCAAGACCGAGACTTCCATAGAGAAGGGTGTTTTTTTGTTTTATTTCAAGTTCACGTTCTGCTACTGTCTCTTATACACATCTCCGAGCCCACGAGACCTCTCTACATCTCGTA
>CAJXPE010000189.1 GCA_913057965.1 uncultured Marixanthomonas sp.
CGAGATGTAGAGAGGTCTCGTGGGCTCGGAGATGTGTATAAGAGACAGTTTCTATTCCTGCTGATTAAAAACCATAGCAAGGTTTTGTTACATCGTCTGTATGTGAATCTTGCTTTTGAGCCGAACTCGTTTACAACAAGATTTCTAATTAGCAGCATCTATTTATTCATGTTTAATATTATCCAATTCTATAATCGTGGTTTCTTAGAATATTCCATTTCTTGATGCCTTCTTTACACGGAGGGTTTTGAAGATCAAGTTCTGTGTACTTCGATTTTACTATAAACAGAAAGTGTAGTAGTTTCGTTATAAAGCGTATTGACAAAATTTTAAATAGAAAAAAATTGCCAAGCTTAAGATTAATTAAAATAAGGAACCCACCTAAAATTATTTTAGGCGGGTCTACTCTCAATAAATGATTTAGTAATTTTATTTAGGCAAAGCTACAGCATCTACAACGTGTATCACACCGTTGGATTGGTTAACGTCTGCAATAGTAACCATCGACACACCACCCTTTTCATCTGTGATAATAACATTGCTTCCTTTAAGTGAAGCGGTTAATGTTCCCCCATTTACGGCGGTAAAAGTTGCTGTCCCGTTTCCTTTTTTAATGGCATTTAAAATATCCGCAGCTTTGTAATCGCCGGCAACAACGTGATAGGTCAATACATTCTGTAAGGCCTTTTTGTTTTCAGGCTTTAAAAGAGTGGCAACAGTTCCTTCTGGTAATTTTTCAAAGGCGGCATTGGTTGGTGCAAAAACAGTAAATGGGCCTTCACTTTGCAAGGTATTCACTAAATCGGCAGCCTTCACAGCAGCTACCAAGGTGGTATGGTCTTTTGAGTTCACAGCGTTCTCTACAATGTTTTTTGTAGGATACATAGCTGCACCACCAACCATAACGGTTTTTTCTTTCATCATATCATCCTTCATCATTGCATCTGATGATGAATTTTTAGTTACTGAACAAGCGCCCAATGTAATAACTGAAGCGAAGAATAAAATTTTAAATGTGGTATTAAATTTCATAATTTTTTATTTAAAGTTATTGTATATAACTATAAACGTAATTATTGTGATTGTGGTTTCGAATTACCATTTTACCTTTGGATATATTATATAAAACAAGAAAAATCCAGCTTAACAATCACAATATTCATCCACGAGATAGCTTCGAGTTTTGGGGTGCTTCGACTTTGTAAATATTTCGTTTGTGGTGCCTTGTTCTATAATTTCACCTTCGCACATAAAAACAACGCGGTCTGCAATACGTTTTGCCTGTTGTATATTATGGGTAACGAAGACAATGGTATATTGTTCTTTCAAATCAAGCATCATTTTTTCAATAGCTCTTGAGGAAACTGGGTCTAATGATGATGTAGGTTCATCCAATAAAATAACTTGAGGTTCCATAGCTAATGTGCGAGAAATACAAAGGCGCTGTTGTTGCCCTATTGAGAGTGAACTGCCTCTCTGGTCTAGACGCTGTGAGACTTCATCCCAAAGCGCAGCAGCTTTTAACTGTTTTTCTACAATTTCCGCTTTTTCAATTTTGGATAATTTTTTTGAATGTTGAATTCCGAAGAGTACATTTTCTGCTATTGATTTCGGAAAAACGCAGGGTTTTTGAAAAACCATACCTATGTTCTTCCGAAGGCTTGCTACATCTATATTTTTTTTGAAGATTGAAGCATTTTGAAAATGAATATCACCTTGTTTTTCATAACCAAGGACATCATCATTTATTCGGTTTATACTGCGTATTAAAGTAGATTTACCACTTCCTGAAGGCCCAATAATACAGGTAATCTGGTTTCTGGGCACCTGTAAGTTGATGTCCTTTAAAATATTTGTTTTGTTGATGAAAACATCAAGACCCGAAACATTTAAAACAGGAGCTTCAAGTTTTGTAACAACAGATGAATCTTTTAATTCTGAATTCACTTCTTGTATCATATATTATTTTTTTTGGAACCGAAGTCGCACCAAAAGTCCGGAAGTGCTAAATAGAACGACTAAAATTACTAAAACCATACTTGTTCCCCAAGCATTTTGCAAAGCAGCTGGGTTGGTGGCCTGTTGCGCCAAAGATAGAATGTGTGTTGGTAATGCCGAAACCGGCTGCAATAAGGTTGTTGGGAACTGCACCCCAGAAAACGCCGTAGCAATAAACATAATGGGTGCGGTTTCGCCAATTGCTCTTGCAATACCTATTAATAAACCAGTAATGGCACCGTTGATACCTTTTGGTAGTAATACGGTGGAAATAACCTTCCATTTAGTCATACCCAAAGCTAAGGCACTTTCTCTATAAATTGACGGTACACTATTGACGGATTGATAAGCCGAAAGTACCAAGGTTGGCAAAATCATCATCGCCAAAATAATAGAACCAACAAACCAAGAAACGCCAGTACCTAAAATATTGACAAAAAATATCAACCCAAAAATCCCAAAAATAATTGAGGGTATTCCGTTGAGACTAAAAATCAGGGTATCGGCCATATTTTGAGAACGCGGATTTTTTAAATATTCACTTCTATAAATTGCAGTTCCCAAGGCGATGGGAAACGAGATAATAGCGGTGGTAAGAATCATTAAAAGACTTCCCGTTATCTGATGGACGATGCCGCCAGCAGCACCAAAATTTTCAGTAGGTTTTGTTAAAAAATCAAGGCTTATAGCTGCTGAACCTTTCCAAATAATTGTTCCGAAGAGAAATACAAGTATACCCGCACAAAAGATGAACGATAAACGTACAGCATTCTTAAAGATAGAATTTATTGTTTTTCTGCTATTCATACAAGCGGATTCGTTTTTTATTGGCACGCTGTGAGAAAAGGGTAATTATAAAGACCAAGGTAAATAATATTAGCCCCATAAAAATCATTGCACTAAAATGTACCGACCCAAAAGAAGTTTCGGCAATTTCCCTTCCTAATTTTGAAGTAATGGTCTGTCCTGGCGATAGGACATTAAAAAATGGCGATGGGATCTTATCTATGCTTCCAATAACCAACATCACTGCCATTGTTTCGCCCAAGGCGCGACCAAATGCCAATAGTATAGCCCCGTAAATATCGGCTTTAGCAATGGGTAACAGTGTATTTTTTATGATTTCATATTTATATAAACCCAAGCCCATTGAAGCTTCTTGATATTGTTTAGGAATATTGTGCAATGCATCGTCGACCAATGTAATTATAGTAGGTAAAATCATAATTGCCAATAAAAAGCCTGCGGTTAAAATAGTTCTACCAGATTGCAGTTGAAAGAGGTCTTGTAACCAGATAGCAAAAAAAGCAATTCCAATCAAGCCGTAGATGATGGATGGAATTCCAGCGAGTAACTCTAATAAAGATTTTACAGGGATGCGTAATTTTGAAGGCAGCATTTCGCTGGTGAAAATAGCGGTCATAATGCCTAAAGGAACTGCCAATAAAAGCGCTATCAAAGTTACGATAGCGGTTCCATAGCACATAGATAAAATCCCGAACTCGCCAGTTGGGGCATTCCAGCGTAGGCTAAAAAGATTCCAACCTAAATTAGAAACCGCCTGCCAACTGTTGCCTACCAATATTATAAAAACCAGTACAATAACTATCGCGCTGATAATTATACTGGTTAATACATAAGATTTTCCAATCTTACCTGTTAATTTTGACATATCCTGCCTCTTCTACAAATTTTTGACCTTCTGGACCTAACACATAATCTATAAATTCTTTTAATTGTCCTTTAGGTTCGCCACGAGTTACAATTTCAAGGTTTCTGGTAATTGGATACGTTCCGTTAACAATGTTTGCAAGGCTTGGCTCGATAAATATACTATCATTCATTTTAATATTCAACCCCTTTACATCATCGTTTAACCACGCATTGGATAACATTCCAATAGCAGCATCACTTTGAACTATTGAAGTCTGTTCTTCATTATTAGAACCCAAAACCAAATCTGCACCTGGTGCTTCAGCTTCTTTATCTCCCATCACAATTTCCATAAAAACGTGACGTGTACCACGAGCAGCTTCTTTATCCACACAAAGAATTTCTTTGTCAGGTCCGCCCAATTCTTTCCAGTTTTTAATTTCGCCTTTATAGACAGCTGCCAATTGAGCAAGGGTAAGCTCGGTTATTCCAGCGTCATAAATTTCGGATGAAACAACTGCAACCACGGCATCTTTACCAATGGCAATCACCTTAAAGTTTGTTTTTGGATACTTTTCTTTTTCAGCATTGGTTATATCACGGGAAATCATACCCATAGACGTTTTCTCTTCACCTAATTGGTTCATACCAACACCGGAGCCACCAGCATTTACAATGATATTTACATCTGTATGGGTGTTTTTATAAGCATTTGCAGCGTTTGAAATTACAGGTAATACTGTAGTACTTCCAGAAATAGTGATAGATTCTTTTTTAGTACAGGAAAAAAGACAAAAAGTTGTACAACTTAAAAATAGAATAAATTTAATTTTCATAAGAATTGGTTTTAAAAAGCCACTTGAAAGCGGAATTGAACAATGTCTGTGTCGCCTATGGCATCAACCATAGCGTGTACATAATTTACGGAAAAACGGGTAGCAGGGTTTAGATACCAGTTAAGTGCTGCAGTAATATTACTGAGTTCACCACCATAAATGGATTCATCATTTAAATCTAGTGAACTATACCGCACAGCAGCTTCAAAAGCACCCCAGCCTTTGTTTTCGCCAATCGGATTAAAGTTCTTTTTGGGCGAAACTCTTTTAAACCAGCCGTCTTTGGTAGAATAATTTTTATGCTCGCCTGTTAAAAAATAAGAAGCTTCACCATAATAACCATTAAAATTATAGCTGTTGACTTCATCTTTTAAACCAGATGCAATATATTCACCTTGCAAAGCAAAACTTTCCCAAACTAAGGCTAACTCGGTTCCCAAAGTGTGATTATTCGTTACGTTTTCTATTGTTTTGGTATCCACATACACAGGTGCCAAATGTGAATCTGGTTTGGACTTTGCATTATAGATTCTTCCAGAAGGATTTCGGTTACTGTACGCAAGACCTAAGTGCAACAACTTGTTTTCTTCATTTTTATAAAATGGCAAGGCGGTAAACCTGCCAGTGATATTATATCGGTCACCTGGCAATGATTTTCCTGAGACGTCTGAATTATGATAAACCCCAACTGCCCAGGTAGCTCGTTTTTCAAGAGCTGTATTGAATATCAAAAGACCGCTATTTCGCTGCTTCTTAAAATCGGTCACTGCAGCACGTTCCATAAAGGTCATATCATTACTGCTGTTCATCTTATCAAGACTGAAAGGTTCTTTTTGATGCCCGATACGAACGTTACCAATTACGGGTAATTTTGAAATTGTAATAAAAGCATCGGTTACATTTGCACTACCTTTTGCGAAATCGAATTCTAACTTATAACTAAGAAATTTGTATATCGTTCCTTGATTTACAAAGCGCACCCTTCTAAGTTCAGAAGCATTCTCAATTTTGCCAAATGCATCTTCATTATCCGCATCCTGAAAGAAAAACGCCTCGTCATATTGAATGCGACCACCAAACTTCAACTTAAAATTACCGTCATTGCTATCTAAATGATAACCTTTGTCCCAATAAGAGGTAAATCCATTAATGTCTTCTTGAGCGAATAAAACGATAGGTGTTAAACTAAGAAAAAATAATAGTGTAAGCTGTCTCTTATACACATCTGACGCTGCCGACGACTCCTTACGTGTAGAT
>CAJXPE010000190.1 GCA_913057965.1 uncultured Marixanthomonas sp.
AGATGTAGAGAGGTCTCGTGGGCTCGGAGATGTGTATAAGAGACAGAAATAAAGTTTCCATTTCAGATTCAGAAATAAAAAAAGGGATACCGTTTGGCATCCCTTTTAATTTTAGTGAATTCTGAATTACATTTTAACGTCTTCCAGCTTTACTTCTTCTCCTTCTTTATTGATCAATTTTACTTCATCAAAATCCATATCTTTAAATTGAGCAAACTGTGTTGCAGCATCTCCAACTACTAAATACGCCATTTTTGACTCATCTAGATATTTGTTAGCTAATTCTTTATGTTGCTCAAGTGTCATGTTTTTAACAACAGACTCTTCGTTTTCAATATAATTTGCAGGAAGATCGTAACTACTCATTTCTTGAAGCATTCCCAATAAAGAGAATTGCGTTTCAAAACGACGTGCGTTCGATTTTATCATCGCATTTTTGGTAAATTCAAGATCTTCTTTGCTGACTCCTTCTTTGTAATTAGCAATTTGATCTTTAAATATTTGAACAGATTCACCTGTAGTATTGGTACGAACACTAGAGGAAGCAGTAAACGTTCCTGCAGTTTTGTTTCCGCTAAAACCACTACGAGCTCCATATGTGTATCCTTTTTCTTCACGAAGTATAATATTAACATTTCCGTTAAAAGAACCCCCTAGTTTATAGTTCATAACCTCAGCAGGATAGAAATCTTTATCGGTTCGCGGCAAGGCGACATACCCAATATTAATAACCGATTGTTTGGCATTTGGAATATCAACAAAATACAAAGAAGCCTTATCACGCTCTTTTGGCATCGGGTATTCTGGAATGGTAACTTCTTTAGCTGCCCAACGTTCTTCTAACCCATTTAATTGCTTTAACGTTTCTTCTTTGTCAATTTTTCCAACAATGTGGAAGCTACTTATTGATGGCGAGAAGTTATTGTTATAGAATGATTTTAAATCGGTCATTTCAATAGCTTCTACAGATTCTTCTGTTCCGCTGGTAGGAAGACTGAAAATGTGATCTTCACCGTACAATAATTTGTCATAAACATTACTCGCTACTCGATTTGGATTCGCAGCACTCCGTTTTATCTGGTTGATTGTTTTAGTTTTAATACGGCCTAATTCTTCTTGATCCCAACGTGGTTCGAGTAAAATTTCTTCTACTAAATCCATTGTTTTGTCGAAGTTACGCGTCAACGTGTTTCCACGAATTACGATAGATTCGTTTGTGGTGTACATATTGATAGAAGCGCCCAGCAAATCAATTGCTTCTTCAAGTTCTTCTGGGGTTTTGTTTTGCGTTCCTTCCATTAAAATATCGGTCATTAAATTGGCAACACCATTTTTGTCTTTATCGTCCATTAAATGACCGCCTTCAATTACCAAACTAAAGTTAACTGTTGGAATTTCGTTTTGCTCAATTCCGTATACTTCAATTCCGTTTTCTAATTCGGCTGTCCATGTTTCTGGAATGCTTAATTCTGGTGCCGGACCTTGTTCTGGTTGTATAGAGCGATCAAAGTTTGAAGGTGTTTTTGCAACTTCTTCATTTGACTCTTCTATCTTCTTTTCTACATTTTCTTTAATTTCTTCTTCTACAACAGGTGCCTTTTCCGAGTTTTCAGCAATCAATTCCATCTGTCCTTTTGGTACGAAACTCGTCAACACAAAAGGTTTGTCTTTTATGTATTCGTTGTACACACGCATCACGTCTTCTTTGGTTACCGCTTTAATGTTTTCAATGTCATCTTCAATAAATCCAGGGTCGCCGGTAAACGTATTGTAACGTGCTAATTGAAATGATTTTCCTAACACACTACTAATCCCGTTATAAAAATCGGTTTCTAATCCAGCTTTAATACGCTCAATATCACGATCGGTTACGCCATTTTTTTCAAACATAGCCATCGCTTTATTAATTCCAGTTTCTACGCTGTCTAAGTCAACTCCGTTATTAGCGGTAATATTAATTCGAAATTCTCCTGCCAATTCTTGTGAGCTATTATATGCAGAAGTTCGTGATGTAAGGTTTTTCTCTTTTACCAATACTTTATACAATGGCGCTTTTTTTCCATCGGAAAGAATTTCAGCTAAGAAATCTAATGCGTACGCATCGTCTGTATATTGCTCTACGGTTGGCCACACCATATTTAATTGTGGGGCATTGGCAAAGTTATCTTCATGATACAACCGTTTGGTTTCAGAAATGGTAACCGGCTGTGGTTCCATTTTTTCAACTTCTTGGCGCTTTTTAATTTCACCAAAGTATTTTTCAACCAATTTTTTAGCATCCGCTTTTTCAAAATCACCAGCTAACACCAAAGTAGCATTATTAGGACCATAAAAACGGTCGTAAAATTCGCGAACATCTTCTACGGTAGCATTTTGAAGATCTTTTAACTCTCCAATAACTTGCCAGTTGTACGGGTGCCCTTCTGGATAAATGTTTTTATCGATTACCCAACCAGTATGCCCGTAAGGATTGTTGTCAACACGTTGTCTTTTTTCATTTTGAACCACTTCTTGTTGGTTGTAAAAAGCAGCCTTGGTTACAGTATTAATTAGATAGCCCATACGGTCACTTTCTAACCACAGTACCATTTCCATTGCATTTTTTGGCACTACTTCGTAGTAAATTGTTCCATCTTTCCAAGTACCACCGTTTAACGTACCACCAGCATCTTGTATTTTTTTGAAAAATTGATCCTGTGGAACATTCTCCGATTCTTGGAATAACATATGCTCGAATAAGTGAGCAAAACCTGTCCGTCCCGTTTTTTCACGGTTAGAACCTACGCCATATTGAATCGCAACGGAAACAATTGGGTCACTTTTATCTTGATGCAACACCACATCTAGACCGTTTTCCAATTCGTATTTTTCAAAGTCAACAGAAAGCGAAGCACTTTCTTCTTTGGTTACTGTTTCTTCATTTTTACAAGCCGTAAAAACAAAGGTTAGTAACAATAAAGCTACTAATGGAGTTTTTAGGTAATTTTTAAAAAACATATTTAATTTTTTATTGATTTAAAGAAGTGTTAAATATACAATGATGGTTCATTGGATTTCTTAATTTTTTGTTAAACCTATTAGATAAAGTCTTTTAAAAAAGGGGTTCCCAAGAACTTACAGGTAAAAGCCTTTTTGAAAAAAAGTTAAAGCACCTATTTAATTGGGTTTTTTATCTTTTAAAAAACGATTGTTAGGCGTGTATTTTTACAACGTAATTGATTAATAGTCAGTTTACAGCAAAAAAATATTGGAAAGACCAATAAATTAATCAACACCTTAAACATTACTATTATGATTAATCTTCTATCAAAAAACCAGAAATGGGTGCTAGGGATAGCATTCGTTATGATTTTCAGTATCCCCGCCTTAACAGGACCCCGTGAAATAGGCGGTTATGTAGACCAAGCCGAGAGTCGGTTTGTTCGCAATGTGTGGAATTTCATAAAAAATTTCAAAACATTCCAATCAGTTGGGTCTAACAGTTGGAAGTATGACCAATATTATTGGGCCGAACCATATCAATTTAAAGGGAGCTCTCACGACAATTATGTAGATGCGATGGATCTCGCTTATGTAGCCGGACATGGAAATTATCACTATATACAGACCAATCAAAGTGCCGGTGAGGGTGTAAACTTAAAGACCGTCGATCCTTATGGTAACAGAGGAGACGATTTGGAATATTTGATTATTGAATCGTGTTATACGGTATCTTCTGCCCCAGAAAAATCTAACTGGTGGAGTGATTATGCCACTATGTTTGGCGGCATGCACCAATTGGTTGGTTTTCACACCTTAAGTTGGTCTGACAATGGCATCCCAAATAACTATGCCGGAAAACTTAAAAACAATGGGGCGATATGGCAATCTTGGTTCGATGCCGTAAACGAAGAACGCTATTGGATTTTTAACCCACAGTATTATGACGACCAATACGGAAGCGATATTCCTTTTCCTGGTTTGGCAAGTGCAATTGTTGCTAAAGGGTGTAAATATGACCGATTAAGTTCTAACACACCAGATCCTGCAGCCGGTACCAACGGCATGCAAACATACTGGCAGTATTAAAAGAGTCTTTTAGTTAAAATCAACAATCAATATTTAAAATCAATATTATGAAAACACAATATAAAACCTTACTTTTTATGGCTGTTACCATAGGGTTCGCCATATTTTTAAGTGCTATGACGCACAAAAATAAACCGAACGGTGTTAAAAACACCATCAATATGCCACAGGCTTACGAAAACCTAATTACCTATCAAGATGGTGACATGGCAATATTCGAGACTCAGGCAGTCGGTGCAAAAAAAGTTGAAAATTTCAAGAAGAGCGTCCGTAGCAAAACAAATTCCCGTTTTGCAATACCCAACGGCGATAAAAGCATCCTTACCTATGACAAAAGCGATCCTACAAAATTTTTTCAACAGAAT
This sequence comes from uncultured Marixanthomonas sp., assembly GCA_913057965.1. Lineage (GTDB taxonomy): Bacteria > Bacteroidota > Bacteroidia > Flavobacteriales > Flavobacteriaceae > Marixanthomonas. The sequence continues at coordinate 4,434 of CAJXPE010000190.1, forward strand.
TTAAAAGAAGGAAAGTTAGCTTTTAACAAAGGCATGTCCGAATATTTAGACAACGGTGGCCGTAGTTTACCTGCTCAGGAAAAAGCAGACGAATTTGCACTAACCTTCCTTAATGAAAGTGGATTAGCACCTGCAAACAAAAAAGAACTTAAGATGATGCATTCTGGTGGGATGCGAACTTCTAAAGCAGGTTCTACTAAACAAATAGATGTGATGCGTACCATTACTTATGGCCGCATGCTAAATGGTGTTCCTGTATATGGTCCCAGCTCAAAAATAATTGTTCACGTAGGTAATAAAGGAGAAATTATTGGTGTCAATTCGCTATGGAAAGATGTGAAAAAGGAAAAAGGAAAAACGGTATCCAAAAATGCGATGAAATCCGCCAAAGAAGCAGAGAAAGAAATGAACCTCCGTTTAGCAACAGATTTTGGAAAAGGCACTAAAACTGAAATAAAAGATATGTATTTAGCCTATTACGATGAGGGTAAAAATTATATTCAACCTGCCTACTATTTTAATATTTCAGTTGTCATGCCTAGAGTAAAAGAAAGCCCTACTATAAAATTCAATTATATGGGAGTTGTGCCAGCACTAAAACGTACCCCAGAACCGTTTGAAGTATTACAGCAATCACCTGAAGCTAAGAAAACAATAAAAAAATCTTCTAGGGCAAGCTCTATGAAAGACCGTAAAAAAACCAAGCGAGATATTGAATAACACAAAATCCGCTCGTAAATTATTAATAATACAAAGCTACCTAGGTATACATCACTTATATTGTATACCTAGGTAGTTCTAAATATTTCACAATGAAAACAGTAAAAATAAAAGTAAGGATAATTATGTTTATGATGTTGGGCATGATATTATGTCTTTTGGCCTGTGGACAAAAACCCAGTCAGCAACAGACCAAAACAGCAATGGAACCTACTAAAACAGAAGCACCTGAAGGCTACGAAGGTGCCGAAACCCCCAAACCAGTCACAGATCTTGGCGAAGACTGTTACGAACCGGTTAACAAAGATGCAAGTTCACCTTGCCCAGATTTATATGACCCTATTTGTGGATGCGATAATAAAAACTACAGCAATCCCTGCCAGGCCAAAAAAGCTGGAATAAAAAAATGGACCAAAGGTACCTGTGAGTAGTATATGGTGCTGTGATAGCGTTTTTTCGTCAAGAAATTACTTAATAAGCTTAGATTATAAAATTTTATCAACCAAACCAACCATCCCGATCCAAGCTTCTATATTGAATCTGTCTCTTATACACATCTCCGAGCCCACGAGACCTCT
>CAJXPE010000191.1 GCA_913057965.1 uncultured Marixanthomonas sp.
GATCTACACGTAAGGAGTCGTCGGCAGCGTCAGATGTGTATAAGAGACAGCCTAAGTATTTAGCCGTAATGATATTTTTTGTTTTTTGATCCAGCTCCTGTGCATTCAGGCTAAAAGTAAAAAGTAAGACAAATAGTAGTAAGTTTTTCATTGGTATCTGCTTTTAATTTGTGCTATTAATTCTTGTTCTCTTCTATTGCATTTTTGTTGAGAAACTTCTTGTTGTTTTATATATTGATCGTGAATTCTTTTAGTTTCCGCTCTAGATTGTCCTTTAGGAATCACGCGCAATGAACTGTAACTAGCTATATCAATACAATTATTATAATATCCGCCATCTACCTCTATTGCTGGTTTTTCTAAAAATTTACCAGATATATCTACAAAACCTGTTTTATATATATTAAATCCATAAATTTTTATATCGTTGTCAAAATCTTCATTTAAAGTAACTTCATCTATTAAAATTTTAACTTTTGCAACTCCATCAAGATACTCCTTTATTTCCCATTGTTTAAAAGGTATTAAAATCCGTCCGTCTTTGGCCACTACCCCTTGTTTTCCATCTTTATACTTAATTTCATATTGTTTATTAGCTTCTTTATTACTTGTATTCCCAGCTATAAAGTCATCTCCTCCTCCAGCAGTTGTAGCTTCTGCCAGAAAATCTGTGCTTGAACTTTCGCTTGGAGCAGTTGTTGTACTTAAAAAATCATCTATTGAACTTGTTTTTTTATCATCCCCTATCTTTTGTTTTAACTGCGCATCTAATTCCTTCATTTCATCATTATGGGCCTTTGTATTTACATGTTCATTCTTTTTAGCTTCCTCCTCTTCTAATTTCTTTTTTTCATCTGCCTCTTTTTTTTGTTTGTTTAGACGGCTTCGAAAATCTGAAAGCTCTTCAATATAGTCACGGTGTATGCTGCTTATTCTAAATAAGAGATTAAGGTTCTCAAAACCACTACTATCTTTTATGTCGAATTTTGTTTTTAAAGCTTCTACTTGTGAAGTGGTTAGGTCGCCATAGTCCATAGCACCAGATTCTACATAGCGCATTTTTAAATTTTCAAATGTGATCGATTTAGTTCCCGAAAAGTAGGTAAGGGAAAATTCCACATCGGCCTGTGGATTATTTAACTCAAGTGGAAAATCAACTCCGCTCAAAGAACTTGCAGAGACACCATTTACTTCAAAAGAGTTTATAAAAAAAGAGTTTATTGCCAATGCATACCGCACATCTCCCATTCCAGGAGCCCACGATTTGGCAGCTATATTAATGGTATACGAATAATGCCCGCCATTTATATTATCTGAACCGCTATACCGGTCTGAACTACTTAATTCTTGGGCGGAAACAGAAGTTACCACAACACTGAATATTAATACCGATAGAATGCCCTTGAACATATTTTGATTTTAAAACAAAATTATCCAATACCTCGTGTAGGAAAAATACCCAATATTAGGTATTTTTATAGGCCATTTTTTACTATTACTTGGTTGGTTTTTTTATAAAAATAGCTACATAACCTTTTCAGCCAGATATTTTTGGACTTCGTAGACATCAATATTTTTATTGAACTTTTTACTTACGGAAGGTGTATTTTCGCTAGATATCCATATTTTTAATTCCGCATCTAGGTCAAACGTACCGGCGGTTTCTAAGGAAAAGCGTGATATATTTTTATAAGGCATCGATTTATACTCCACTTTACTTCCCGTAAGGCCTTGCACGTCTATCAATATTAAACGTTTGTCGGTAAACATAAACGTATCCCTAAATAGCTTAAAGCCCAACTCAATCTGTTCATTGGTAACCAGCAAACGACCGTATTTTTCTTTTAGCTTTTCAGGAGCAACCGCACTGGCGTTTCCTAGTAGTTTATTGAATAATCCCATATTTTGTTTTTAATATTTTATATGCTTTTTAATACTTTTCGCCAACAAAGGCTTAAAAGTGAAGGTTAGTTCACTGTTTGTTATCACTCAAATATTCAACCATATCTAACATCGTTCTACTCCCATCAATATTCCTATAGTCTAGTTTTACAAATCCGTACGTTGGGTTAAAGTAAGCTGTTAAGCTTGTTCTGCCTATCCTACTCGTTGCGGTACTCTCTATAACGTAGCAATCTAATTCGCCTACAGGGGTTGATATTGTTTTTTTGTCGGTAATTTGGTAGGTATATTTATTCTCTATAGAACCTTCCCAAGTTTTCCAACGGGCATCCCCCCAAGCACTGCCAATTTCGAGGCTCCAACTCCATTTATTACCTACCTCGTAGGGGGCTTTAATAAACGGAAAGGGATTTAACTCTAATATACGAAAGTATCTATCTCTAGGCGGGTGCATCCAGACATTGGCTTCATTTTCTATTACCCCAGAACTTCCAGTAAAAGGAGCTTCTCCAACATCTGTTAAGTATTTGTATTGTATAATCGTCTGATTGTAATCTGGAATATACCTAATCATGGGTTCTAGACCCGGCTTAACCGTTATCTGTATTTTTTTAATGGTAGTCTCATCCATGGAATCTTTTGCCACAAAATGCCATTCAGATTTTATACCATTGGCGTCCTCCTTTTTACTCCATGTAAAGTACTTCTTTTGATCTGTAGGTGTGCTATGTTCAAAGTGATACGTAAACACCGTTCCTGCTGTATAGGTGTCATTGTTTTGGGTATAGCGATTGTCATCAATATTGGTCGAATCAAATTGTTCTACTGTTATCCCATCTTCTTCTACCAATGTGTAGTCTTTTTTAGCGATAACAGGTTTATCCTGACAGCTTACTGTGCTATATAATAAGCCAAACAAAATGAGATAGGTCAGTTTCATATAAATTGAGTTTAAGTTAAAAGTTTTAGTGTAAACAAATATCGTTTAGCTTTTAAGCTTGTTATTCTCTGTACGTAATAAATTTTTTATTAAAAACATTAGCACCTCAATTGCTCCTAGTTCAACTACATATAGAAGGCTTAACGTGCTGGTCTCGATATTGACATGACTAAAAGCGAGACTAGGCCCTAAAAATACAACTAACGGAATAACGTTTACTAATATAAGTATAAATAGTACTTGTCCTAATTACAGGAGTTTCATAATTTATGTTTTAGTAACTGTTTATTAGTTAATCCTTTTAGCCTTTTCCGCCGACAAGTTAGTCAAACTTCTCTTTTTCAACTACCTCCCTACCCGCATATATATTCCCCACTCAGAAGCTTGTAACCGATCTCCTTTGTTCCACGCCATGGCTAAATCAGTTTCTATTTCATCAATCGGGTTTTTACCATTTTTGTTTTGATAGCGTTGTACTGCCGACCAACTATTGAAGAGCCCGATGAGGTCTTGTAACGTCAGTTTTTTATGAATGGTAAAACGTGGTGTTTCTATTTCCTGAAACGGAAAAGGAATGGTTTGGTATCTCTCAGTTACCAACTGGTTTCCGGGTTTCCAATAGCCATTTAATACAGTATCATGAAAATAACGGATCACCGCATCCACGGCATCCGATATTGCAGGCACTCCATAGGTCCAAACTGCCAGTACACCATCGGGTTTTAGTACCCGATTTACTTCTGCATAAAAGCTGTCAAAATCAAACCAATGCAAGGCTTGTGAAACGGTTATAATATCAACTGAAGCATTTGCTAATGCCGTCTTCTCAGCTTTCTCTATTCGATACGTAATCTGTTTGTGTGTAGCGGCATGTTTTAATTGCTCTTCACTTGGGTCTGTGGCATATATATTTTTATAATAGGGAGTCAACCCAATTGCAGCTTGGCCATTGCCCGTACCACAGTCCCAAGCCAATTCGTGGGCGGGAGTAAGCGAAGTCAGCCAAGTGAACAATTCAATAGGATACCCAGGCCGATAGTTTTGGTACTGTCCGGCTTGTTTTGAAAAGTAGTCTTTAAAGGGTTTCATTCTATTATTTAAATTATCTATGATTTTCTATAATGCCTCTTGTTGTTCCGCTTCAGTATAAATTTACCAAAAGAGAACAAAACCATTGAAAAATTTGAAAATCTTTTCTAAAGTAGTCCAGAAGAAGTTATGATAGTTATGAATTGATATTTTTTTTTACTGAGTGTAATTATAACTGGTTTTTTTCGGTTTTTTTGGATTCAATTTCCGTACTTTTTATAAATATGAAAAAAGTAAGTTTTTAGTGTTTTGAATCATATTGGCTTCTGGTCGTAAAAAGTTAGAATCTCAACTATTATATAACTTTACTCTGCTTAAATATTAGTTTTAGTAAATGGGTTGAAAGTTCTGTGATATTATTAAATAAGCAATTGAATTATAGTACATAAATTGTTCAGGAGGTTAAACATTTAAACCCATAATCCATTAAAACAATTTATTATGACAGATGTGAAGGTCCTTTTTTAGCCTTTTTATTATTTTAGCCCAAATTTATATATTTCTTTAAATTCAATTTATGAAAAAGCTACTTTATTTATTATTCGTCTTGCCTAGTTTACTATTTTCTCAATGGATGGATATAACTGATAAAATTTATGGAGACAAGGATGCTGATCTTTTTGGATGGGCGACTGCGATAAATGACGAAGGTGATGTTATTGCCGTTAGTGCTTTGATGGATTATAATGCTGATAGTGGTTATGTAAAAGTATTACAAAAAGTAAATGATGAATGGATACAGGTAGGAGAAACGATAATTAATGAAAATATAGGTAATGAAAATGGTTATGCTTTGGCTTTGAATGCTGAAGGTACAATTGTAGCTGTTACTGCAAGATATGAAGGTAGTAATGTAAATGGTGTTACACGTGTATATGAACTTTTAAACGGCGAGTGGATGCTTTTGGGTGAGCCCATATTAGGGTCAAACAATAGTTCGTCGGGTGATTCAATAGCTCTTAATGCTTCAGGAACAATACTTGCCGTAGGCTCAGCTAATGCAAGTAGTCCTGCTAATTCATCGGGAGAAATACGTATTTATCAATATGATGGTGTTTCATGGGAACAACTTGGTTCTAACATTGCTGGTGAGTCTTCGTTTCATTATTTTGGCTATTCTGTAGGGTTAAATGCGACAGGAGATATTTTAGTAGGAGGAGCACAACGAGGTAATAGTAATAGTTCAGGATATGTTAAAGCATACCGCTTTCAAAATGGTGAGTGGCAGCAATTAGGACAAAAAATTAACGGTATTGAACTTGGCGCTCAGTTTGGAAAAAGGGTAGCAATTAATAACGAAGGGAATATTATTGCTGGTTTAGCTGGGGCTAATTCAACCCAAAATTCTATTGGATATGCTAGAATCTATAAACTAAATAATAACAGTTGGATACAAAAAGGAAATACCATTGTCCAAACTGAAGTTAATGATTTTCTTTATGCTTCAGGATTTGATCTTAACGGGAATGGTAATGTATTAGCAATTGGGGCTTATGGAAATAATGGTTCAGCAGATTATTTTGGAGGTAAAGTTACGGTGTATCAGCTTTTAAATGATTCGTGGGATATTGTTGGTGAGAAAATAGAAGGTGATGTAACTGGATCTGGATTTGGTCGTTCTATTGGATTAAATAATTATGGAAATATTTTGGTAAGTGGGGCACCATTCCCATTTGCAAATGATCCAGAAGATCCATTGATAGGGCCTGGGTCTGTCTCTTATACACATCTGACGCTGCCGACGACTCCTTACGTGTAG
>CAJXPE010000192.1 GCA_913057965.1 uncultured Marixanthomonas sp.
TCTCGTGGGCTCGGAGATGTGTATAAGAGACAGGATGTATGGTGATAAAGGAGAAGTGCCAGAAGGGGAATACTTAATCCCGTTAGGTGTTGCAGAGGTAAAGCGTAAAGGAGCCGATGTAACTATCGTTTCTTTCGGAAAAATTATCAAAGCTGCTTATAAAGCTGCCGAAGATCTAGCGGAAGAAGGAATAGAATGTGAGATTATCGATCTTCGTACGGTACGCCCTATGGATCACGAAACCATTTTAGAATCGGTTAAAAAAACAAACAGATTAGTAATTTTGGAAGAAGCATGGCCTTTTGGCAACATAGCTACTGAAATTACGTACCAAGTACAAAGCCAGGCATTTGATTATCTAGATGCACCCATTGTTAAAATAAATACAGGCGATACACCTGCCCCATACTCACCAGAGTTGTTGAAAGAATGGTTGCCAGGACCAAATGATGTGGTAAAGGCAGTTAAAAAGGTACTTTACAAATAAATACATAAGGTGTGCATTACTTTGTGATGTACATTTAATTATAAAACCTTCTTTACTTTTGTAATGTAAGGTTTTTTTATCTACTAAGCGTAGCACATTTTAACCTATATGAAGCAGTTACTTTTTCTAAGTTTTTTATTATTCACTTCCTTCTTGGTTGCTCAAACCAAGGTGAGTGGTTCTATTAAGGATGCTTCAGGAGAGCCAATACCTTTTGTGAATGTAATTTTTAAAGATTCAAACGAAGGGACAATTTCTAATGAAGAGGGACGCTTTTATCTAGAAAGCCCTACAAGCTATGATGCCTTGGTTTTTTCATTTATAGGATTTAAAACAAAAGAAGTTCCTCTAGAAGCCAAAAATACCTATAAAATGGAAGTGGTTTTAGAAGAAGAAGCTGCTGCCTTGGATGAAGTGGTTCTTATAAGCGGAAAACAGCCTAAAGAAAACAATCCAGCCATCGATATTCTTCGGAAAATTTGGGAAAACCGTCGTGAAAACGGGGTTAAGAAATTTAAGCAGTACAGTTACGATAAATATGAAAAACTAGAATTTGACTTAAATACCATTGATAGCACCCTTATAAAAAGCCGAATTTTTAAAGGGATGGAATTTATATGGGATCAAATTGATACTTCAAACGTTACTGGAAACTCCTATCTTCCAATTTTTATAAACGAAGCCTATTCAAAAGTGTATGGTGATAACGTTTTAAATGAAGAAAAAGAAGTATTGAAAGGTAATAAAAACTCTGGTTTTGAAAATAACCAAACCCTTATTGCTTTTGTAAAAGACTTATATAAAGAATACAATGTATATGATAATTATCTAAAGTTTTTCGATAAAGCTTTTACCAGTCCGCTTTCCCGAACGGGTATCGACGTGTATAATTATAAATTGTTAGACAGTGCTTTCCGCGATAACAAATGGTGCTACAATATTGTGTATTATCCGCGTAGAAAAAATGAACTTACTTTTAAAGGTGATTTTTGGGTGAACGACAGTACATGGGCCATAAAAGAAATAAACCTGCAGGCTTCTAAAAGTGCCAATATCAACTGGGTACGTGAAATTTATATTGAACAGGAATTTGACGTATTAAACGATAGCACTTTCTTGATAACGCGTGATCATTTTTTAAGCGATTTCAGTCTTCGGAAAAAAGAAGAAGCACAAGGTGTTTACGGAAGAAGAACAACGCTGTACGACAATTATAATTTCGATTTAAAAAAAGATCAAAGCTTTTACGGAGAACAGACCGACCCCTATAACGAAGAAATATACAATCGCCCCGATAGCTTTTGGGAACAAAACCGAATGGAGTCGTTGAATAAGGATGAAAAGGGCGTTTATAAAATGCTCGACACCTTAAAAACTGTGCCTCGTTTTAAAGCACTTTACAATATTGGTTCTACGTTGGCAAGTGGGTATTATCAAGTTGATAATTATGATATTGGTCCTGTGTTTTCCATTTTTGGTTTTAATGAAGCCGAAGGATTGCGAATCCGTTTAGGTGGGCGAACCTATTTTAGTCAAAATGATCCTTGGCGTATTGAAACCTTTGGAGCCTATGGTTTTAAAGATCAGCGTTTCAAATTTGGAGTTTCAGGAAAACTATTGTTAGATAGAAAATCACGATTGACCGTTTTTAGTGGCTACCGAAAAGATGTGGAACAAACGGGAGCAACGTTAACGACAAGCAATGACGTATTGGGTCGGAGTTTAGCGTCTTCTTCCTTAATTTCAGTAGGTTCTAACGATCGATTAACGCGAATAAAATTAGCAACCGCAGGATTTTCAGTAGAACCAGCGAAGAATTTTATGATTAGAGTAACGGGTTCACACCGAAAATTACGCTCTGCCACCGATACCTTTAGCCTCGATTACTTTACTGAAGATGGAAGTATAAAAAGTACGATCTCCCAGCCCGAAATAGAATTAGGTCTTTTTTATACCCCTAGAAGAAAAACGTCTGGTTATGGTGTAGAACGAACTATTATTAACGATGGTGAGTATCCGAGTTTCTATTTAGGGTATACGTATGGATTAAAAAATGTGTTGAATGGCGATTTTGAGTATAAAAAATTACAGGCTCTATACACCCAACCTTGGATTATTGGGGGTATTGGCCGTCTGACTTCCACTGTTGAGGTAGGAAAAATATTCGATCCCGTTCCGTTAGGCTTATTGAGTCCTGTGCCGGGAAACCAAACGTATTTCAGTCTGTATAATGCGTTTACCAATTTAGATTATTACGAATTCGTGACCGATACCTATACATCTATGCATTTACAGCATAATTTTGGCGGCCGAATTTTTGGTCGAATCCCAGGATTGCGTGATTTAGATCTTCGAGAAATTATTGGTTTTAGAGCTGTATATGGCGAAATATCTGATGATAATAGAGCGTTAAACGCCTCAAATATTATGTATCGTGCTCCAGAAGATATCTATTGGGAATGGAGTGTAGGTGTGGGCAACATTTTTAGAATTTTCCGTCTTGACTTTAACTTCCGTGGAAATTACTTGGACAATCCTGATGCTCGTGAGTTTGGGGTGACGGGTGTGTTTGGCTTTTCTTTTTAAATAATGAGTTGATGAGTTGATGAGTTGATGAGTTGATGAGTTGATGAGTTGATGAGTTGAAGGGAGCTTTATTGTCATTTCGACCGTAGGAGAAATCACATCCTATGAGTCACCTTCTGCTTTTCAATTTAAAAGAAACGATTAGATTCAATTTACCTATAACATTTCAAAAAAAAAACTGCCACCTTACAAGATGACAGTTTTTGAAAGTTTAAAGTATTTCAGAAATTAAAAATTTGCCCTAAGAGAAAGAATAAAATTCCTTCCAGCACCAGAAATACCTGAGCTATACGGACGATATCTTCTGTCTGTAATATTTTCAAGTCCGCCAGTTACGGTGAACATATCACTTAACCGATAGCTTGCTTTATAATTAAGTGTATACCAACCTGCGGCATACGGATTGCCATTTTCATCAATAGCATAGATTTCAGTTTTTCCTTTTTCGCCTTCAGGAAGATCTTCAAAATCACGTTTTCCACTGTAATTCATGTACAATTGCATGTTCAGGCCTTGTGTGCCGTAAGTCAATCTGGAAACCCCAAACCAAGGTGCGGCATGACGGGAACGGCTGGTGGTGCCATCGTCCAATTCTTCTTCACCATACTGGTAATTAAAATCTGATGAAAAGCCAAAACCACTTGGTAGTTTAACTTCAACACCAGCTTGTACACCATATACATTTGCTTCTGCAGCATTTTGAATGGCTTGTACTTGACTTAGTTGTCCATCATACACAATACTGTCCTGTCCGTTCAATTGAAAATCACGACGTACCAATGCATTTTTTAAATGGGTGTAATACCCGGTAACATCTACTTTTACTACATCGTCAAATACTTTCGCAATCCCGAGATCGATATTATACGCATATTCAGCATCTAAATCTGGGTTTGGAACCACGACTGAACCAGGTTCAGAATCAAATACTTTACCTACATCATCAACATTTGGTGCTCTAAATGCTGTAGAGGCATTGGAACTGATTACCCAATCATCAGTTGGTTTGTATACAACCCCTAAACTTCCGGTTAGATTTCCATTGTCCAAGGAAGCTTCTTCAAAAGGGAAAGGATAAAAACGAGTATCAAATTCAGCGTCCAATTTTATAAAATTATAGCGAAGTCCACCTTGCAATAATACCTGATCTGTAATCGTAAATTGATCTGACACATATGCTGCGTATGATGACCAAGTTGCTTGTGGATATCGGCTTGGTCCTGCTTGGCTAACATCGGTCTCAATATTAGTATCGGTTCCAATCGAAGTTACATCATTAGTAACAACTTCGAGTCCGTAATACAGTTCGTGATGTTCACCTATACCTTTTACAAAATCTACATTGGCGGAATACGCATCTACCTTTTCAACACGCGTTTCCCGGTTAGGACTGTTAAAATTACGACTAATACGACTTTCTTCAAAATTTTGAATCGCTAAACGAACCGATAATTGATCGTAAAGAGTATTCTGTTTGCTATGTGTAATATTCAAATTATTCATCATCCACTTTTGTGGGCCATAATTCCATTCGCCATAACGGGGTGCACCATCACGAGTGCGTTGATGGCGATCGTAACGTGCGTAATCTGATGTTTCAGAATAGTGCAAGCCGTATTGAAAGTCCCAGTTTTTATTCGGTTTAAACCGAACTTTTTGCATTAAGTTAATTTGTGAATAAGCAGATGGCGCTTGTACACGAGGATCTTCATTATTTACTACTACGTCCATGCTGTCTTGACGTTTTACAAAATAAGGACGTAAAAATTCATCGGGGCCCTCACTACCTTGCTTTAAATCTTCATAGTCATAAGAAGTAATACTGGTAGTAAACGCCCATTTTTTCCAACCTACATTTACATCGAGATGCGCTGTTTTTTCATTATTTGCTGAAGCATATCGCGTCACCGCTTTTCCTGTAATATAGGGTTTATCATCTAATGAAAACTGCGGAGTGAGTGTTTGAAAGCTCATCACGCCACCAATGGCATCACTTCCATAAATAACCGAACCGGGTCCAAAAAGTACCTCTACGTGCTCGGTAGCAAACGGATCGAGTGAGATTACATTTTGCAGATTTCCACCTCGAAATATCGCCGTGTTCATCCGTATACCGTCAATGGTATACACCAAACGATTGGTTGCGAAGCCTCGAATCATGGGGCTTCCACCTCCTTGCTGACTTTTTTGAACAAATACTTCTCCTGAAATACCTAATAAATCGGCTGCAGTTTGTGGGTTTTGCAGCGCTATTTCTTCCGAAGAAATTGAGGTTATTTTTGAGGGAATATCTGATGAAGATTGATTCCATCGTGTTGCCGAAATGACCACTTCATCCATACTAATGTTGGAAGGCTGCAACGAAACAATGAGGTTTCCTGAAGTTAATTCTGAATAGCTTTTTACGATGCTTTTATAGCCTAGCGTTCGTATTTCAATTTTTTCAGCATCTTTTAGAGTTGAAATATCTGCTTTTCCATTAGAATTGGTCGTAGCGTAAGTATTCGTGCTTTTACTAATAAGCGTAACCAGTTCCAGCGGCTGTTCTGTATCCTGATCTTGTACTGTCTCTTATACACATCTCCGAGCCCACGAGACCTCTCTACATCTCGTAT
>CAJXPE010000193.1 GCA_913057965.1 uncultured Marixanthomonas sp.
ACGAGATGTAGAGAGGTCTCGTGGGCTCGGAGATGTGTATAAGAGACAGAGGGAATACGATGCCATCTACTGCCTTGGCGATTTGGTGGGCTATAACGTTTGGCCCAATGAGGTCATCGAGGAAATTAGAAATCGAAAAATACCGACCATCGCCGGCAATTACGACTTTGGTATTGGCAGGAAAAGCGACGATTGCGGTTGCGCCTATAAAACCGATGAGGAAAAAGCAAATGGGGCGGTCTCGATTTCTTTGACCAACGAATTGGTAAATGAAAACAACAGGGCGTATCTGAGAACACTTCCAGCTCATATCAAATTGGAATTCCAATTAAATGAAGACCAATTGAATGTACTACTGGTACACGGAAGTCCACGAAAGATAAATGAATATCTCTTTGAGGACAGGGCAGAGAAAAGTATGATTCGTATTATGGAACAAGCCGATGCTGATGTGATGTGTTTTGGGCATACGCACAAACCATATCACAGAACTTTCAATTCGGCAGATGAAAGTACGTCACATTTTCGACACGCTATCAATATCGGGTCAATTGGCAAACCCAAAGACAGCGATAACCGAGGTAGTTACGTCATTTTAGATATTGACGAGAACGCTTCCATTAAAGATAAGGACAGTATTACTGTTGAATTCGTAAAGTTCGAATACGATATCGAAAAAGCGGCAAAGGCCGTAGAGGACAGTATTTTACCTAACAGCTACGCTGATAATTTAAGAAACGGATATTAAAACTTTGTAAAAATGGAAGCATCTGATAATCTATATTTTTCGAAAGAACACACTTGGATAAAAATTGAAAACGATACCGGAACGGTTGGCATTACCACTTTTGCGCAAAGTGAACTTGGCGAGATAGTCTATATTGACTTACCAAACCTGGGCGATGAGTTTGAACAGGATGAAGTTTTTGGTTCCGTCGAGGCACTAAAAACTGTAAGTGATTTATTTATGCCACTTTCGGGCGAAATTACCGCTGTCAACGAAAATCTACTCGAAAACCCAACGCTTGTAAACGACAAACCGTTTAGCGAAGACTGGATGGTCAAAATTCAAGTTAGTGACCTGGACGGACTTTCTAACCTTTTGAGCTACGAGGCTTATCAAAAATCAATCAATAAATAAATATGGCTAAGAAGAAATTAGGCTTTCTCGACAGGAACCTCACACTTTGGATTTTTGTCGCAATGGCAATAGGTGTTGGGATTGGGTACTTTTCCCCATCATTTCCAAATATCATAAATTCATTCAGTAGCGGAACGACCAACATACCCATTGCGATAGGTTTGATATTGATGATGTATCCCCCTTTGGCAAAGGTCAATTATTCGCTGTTGCCCAAAGTTTTTAGAAATACAAAAATCCTTTCCATATCTCTTATTTTAAACTGGATAATCGGTCCTGTTTTAATGTTTATTTTGGCAATCACGTTTTTACGCGATTACCCCGAGTATATGGTCGGACTTATCCTAATAGGCTTGGCACGTTGCATTGCAATGGTCTTGGTGTGGAACGACCTCGCTGAAGGAAGTAGCGAATATGGTGCTGGTCTGGTCGCTTTAAACAGCATTTTTCAAGTATTTGCATATAGTTTCTATGCGTGGATATTCATAACTATACTTCCGCCTTATTTTGGGTTTGAAGGCGCTATCGTTGATATTTCAATAGGTACGATTGCAGAGAGCGTGGCTATTTATTTAGGTATTCCGTTTGTTATGGGAATATTGAGCAGATTAATCTTGGTAAGGTTGAAAAGCGAAGAGTGGTACACTAAAGAATTCATTCCGAAAATTTCGCCCACAACCTTGGATTGCACTTTTGTTTACAATTGTTATAATGTTCTCGCTCAAAGGCGAACTGATTGTAGAAATCCCGATGGATGTAGTAATTATTGCAGTCCCATTGCTCATCTATTTTACCCTGATGTTTATCATCGGCTTTTTCTTTACCAAAGCCACAGGTGCGGAATATGATAAAACTACTTCCGTGGCGTTCACAGCAGCTGGGAATAATTTTGAATTGGCTATTGCTGTTGCCATTGCAGTTTTTGGGTTGAATTCTGGACAGGCTTTTGCAGGTGTTATTGGACCTTTAGTGGAAGTTCCAGCATTAATACTATTGGTTCGGGTTTCCTTTTGGTTGCGGAAAAAATATTATGGAAAAGTCGAGGTTTAAGTTGCTAAAGAAGTAGATTTTCTTTTATCACCAGCTTTGGTATCAAAAGCAATCCAGATTAAAAGTTCACGTTTTAGATTTATTCATTATTTAAGTATTTGCTTAAATAATATAATAATGATATATTTGTGGCCACTTTAAATCAAAAAAGATGAGCTTGGAAATAACCTGTACACGGAACGAAGCAGACAAGAAGCAAATATCGAGATGTAAGGAAACCATAGAGAATTCTTCAGGTAGCTTAGAAGCAATAAGCAAAATTTTGTCTCTTGCGGGAAGCGAGGTACGACTGAAAATTCTATTTCTATTGAACATAGAGAATGAACTGTGTCCTTGCGATATTGCTGACATTCTTGAAATGAGTGTTCCTGCCGTATCCCAGCATATCCGAAAAATGAAGGATGCGGGAATTATTACATCGAGACGTGAAGGGCAAACATTGTATTATTCGCTGGTAAAGAGTGAGGACAATGTTTTGAATGGAATTTTCAATTCAATTTCGACAAGAAAGAAAACAGCTTAGAAAGTTTACATTATGGCACCGAATAAAACTTCAAATACCGCGACCTATACCGGCATTTTTACCGCAGTTGCAGCATCAATATGTTGTATAACCCCTGTCTTGGCATTAATTGCTGGAACAAGCGGAATTGCATCTACCTTTTCTTGGGTCGAGCCATTTAGACCCTATCTTATCGGCTTGACCATTATTGTCTTGGTGTTTGCCTGGTATCAGAAACTGCGGCCGAAAACACAGGAAGAAATAGATTGCGCCTGTGAAGATGATGCGAAACCATCGTTTTGGCAATCCAAACGGTTCTTATTGATAGTAACACTATTCGCCGCATTGATGCTGGCCTTCCCGTACTATTCCAATCTATTTTATGCACAGCCCACCAAGGATATTGTCTATGTCTCTCAATCGAATATCAAAAAGCAGACTTTTGAAGTCGCTGGAATGACCTGTGCAGGCTGTGAGGCACACGTAGAAAACGAAGTCAATAAGCTGGATGGAATTATTTCGGTCAAAGCCAGCTACGAATATGCCAATACCATAGTGGAATTTGACAAGACCAAAACCGATTTGCCTGCAATCCGAAAAGCTATAGAAAGCACCGGCTATAAAGTTGTCGAGAAAACCACTAAAGAAAATAAGTAGATGAAAAAATATGATGTTTTCATTATTGGTTCGGGTATGTCAGGTATGACAATCGCCAATAAATGCGCTTCAAAAGGTCTTTCGGTGGGCATTACTGATGAACTGCCTTATGGTGGCACCTGTGCCCTACGAGGCTGTGACCCAAAAAAAGTGATTATCGGTGCCACGGAAGTACGCGACTTCGCTAAAAGACTTAAAGGGAAAGGCATTGATACCATTCCGAATATCAACTGGAGGGATATAATGGCGTTCAAACAGACCTTTGTTGATGAAATGCCGAGGAAAATAGAAAAGGGGTATAAGAAGAACGGAATCGACACCTTTCACAATTCCGCTACGTTTATAAATGAGAATACCTTAAGTGTAGGTAACGAGACCATTCAAGCTGATAAAGTTGTAATTGCGTCAGGTTCAAAACCAAAAGTTTTAGATTTTGAAGGCGGACAGCTTGCGAAAACGAGTACGGATTTTCTAAACCTTAAGGAATTACCCCAATCCCTGCTTTTCATCGGTGGTGGATATATCGCCTTTGAATTCGCGCATATTGCCGCACGTTCTGGTGCCGAGGTAACAATAGTACATCGAGGCAAACGTCCGTTGGAAAACTTTGACAAGGATATTGTAAAACATTTGGTCGATGCCACAGGTAATTTAGGTGTTAAGCTCGTTCTTGAAACTGAAGTTTCTAAAATTGAACATAAAGATGACAACTACATTACTACAGGAATTTCAAACGGAAAGGAAACTAACTTCAAATCGGCAGAAGTATTTAATTCCGCTGGTCGTCCCCCAGCCATTTTTGATTTAGAATTGAAAAAAGCAGGTATATCCTTCTCAAAAAAGGGGATAGAGGTCAACGAATACCTTCAGAGCACATCGAACGCGAACATATATGCAGCTGGCGATGCAGCGGACTCAAGAGGATTGCCCCTAACACCCGTAGCTGTTTTGGAAGGACACGTCGTAGCTTCAAATATCATTAAAGGAAATAAGAAAAAAGTCAGTTATCCCCCAATGCCTTCAGTAGTTTTCACTTTGCCCACTATGGCAACCGTTGGCCTATTGGAAGATGATGCCAAAGAAAAGGGATATGATATCAATGTCAATTTTGAAAAAGTGGATAATTGGTTCAATGCGAGACGCCTGAATGTGGATGAATATGCTTATAAAACAATCATCGATAAAAATAATAATACCATTTTGGGCGCGCATCTGATCGGACCTCATTGTGAGGAAACCATCAATCTTTTCGCAATGGCGATAAAGACCAAGATGACCATAAGCGATTTGCGGACAATGGTATTTTCATATCCTACAATGGCATCTGACCTAACCTATATGCTCTAACTATTATTTATGGAAACTACAATATTAAAATCTACGATCACCTGCCCTGAATGCGGCCACAAAACAGAAGAAGAAATGCCAACCACGGCCTGTCAATTCTTTTATGAATGTGATAATTGCAAACAAACACTAAAACCAAAAGAAGGGGATTGTTGTGTATTCTGTTCTTATGGTACTGTGGCTTGTCCGCCGATTCAAGAAAATAAAAATTGTTGTTAAAAAGCCATACTATAAATTCACTTCCTCTTATCCCCAGCTTTAGTATCAAAAGCAATCAAATTAAAAAGTTCCCGCATTCGACTACGGACACGATTACCATAACGTTCTTCCAGTTCTTCTGCGTTGAGATTGGTGGTGGCGTGGGTCTTGATTTTGTGTTTGGTTTGTAAGTACAGCTCGTATCGAGATAAAAGTACTTCGCCCATTACGTTCAAATCCTTTCCGTAGAATCTGCCAGAAGGTTCCACGCCCAAATCATCAAAACAGTAAAATTTAGTGTTACCATATTCTTCAACGGTTTTAAAACCCAAATGGTTAAAACTGAAGGTAACATTTCGGCAGGGAATCATTTCATAAGGACGTTGCAACGGAACCAAATGGCGCAATAATTTCATTAAGCTGGTTTTGCCACAGCCAACTGGTCCGGAAAGTAGAATGCCTTTGTCAATGTCAATGCCATAAGTCTCACAGTTATCCTTGTCCTTGATGAAATAGGAACAGAGCTTCAGCAGAATATCCTTGTCCTCATCATAAATTCTGAATCTTTTTCCAAACAAAAGTTTGCCCTTGGCATTCAAGTAAATCAAGATTTTTGGAAAATCGTAGAGGACGCTTTTGCCATCAAATTTTCCGAGCGAATATTCCACGCCACCTTCGGTTATTTTAGAGGGGTTGTCCATAATCTTTGTTTTTAGTGGTTCGCAAGTTGTCCTTGATTTGGGACGCTTGTTTTTTGTTTGGTTTGTTTTCCTCGGCATAT
>CAJXPE010000194.1 GCA_913057965.1 uncultured Marixanthomonas sp.
GTAGAGAGGTCTCGTGGGCTCGGAGATGTGTATAAGAGACAGAATATTGGGAAACCAAAAAAGAAAAAGCATCGGTAGCCGCGGCCGAAACTACCGGAGCGGTACGATTAATGACTATTCATAAAGCAAAAGGACTCGAATTTCCTATTGTAATATTCCCGTTTGCTGAAACCGATTTATACAAAGAAATAGAGCCCAAAACTTGGTTTAAAGCCCCCGAAAATGATTTTGGTTTTGAAGAAGCGTTAATTAATTTTAATAGCAGTGTAGCAGAATTTGGCGAAGAAGGTGCTAAAATTTACGCTGACCGCAAAAACACGTTAGAACTTGACAATTTAAATCTGCTTTACGTAACCTTGACTAGACCTGTTGAACAACTCTATATTTTTTCTGAAAAACCAAGTAAGGTAAAGGATCAGCCAAAGAATTTTAATCAATTGTTTGTAGAGTATCTTAAACATGAGCAACAATGGAACGATGAGCAATTACTGTATCAATTTGGTAATAAAGCCACCAAAAAAGTTAAAAAAGAACTTTCTATAACGAATACGGTAGCGCCTACATATATTAACAGTTCGCCGTCAAGTCGTAACTTAAAAATTGTTACTAAAGAAGCATTGCTTTGGGATACCGAAACCGAAGCTGCTATCTTAAGCGGAAACCTCTTCCACGATACGATGGCCGAAATTAAATATGAGAGTGATGCTCCGGAAGTATTGGAAAATTTGAAAAAACGATCGATTGTTTCAGAAAATGATTTTAAAATTTTGAAAGAAGCGGTTGAAGCTTTAATAAGGGATGAAAAATTAAGTCACTTATTCCAACCTTCCGAAAAAGTAGAAAACGAACGGAATTTAATGACTTCAGAAGGAAGAATCTTACGTCCCGACCGTTTGAATTTTCATCCTGACGGAAGTGTAAGTATTATAGATTATAAAACGGGAAGTCAATCTGAAAAACACAGCCTTCAAATAAACCAATATGCGACAGCGCTTTCAGAAATGAATTTTAAAATAGCCGAAAAAATCTTGGTTTATACTTCAGAAAATGGCATACTTATAAATAAAGCCTAACTTTGTTACTTGAAAAAAATTAGACACTATGTACGGAAAAATTAAAGAACACCTGCAAGAAGAACTTCAGGAAATAAAAAACGACGGATTATTTAAAAAAGAGCGGATTATTACTTCTCCGCAAGATGCCGCTATTAAAATTTCGACAGGCCAAGAGGTTATTAACTTTTGTGCCAACAACTATTTGGGACTTTCTTCGCACCCAGATGTTATACAAGCAGCCAAAGATGCGATGGATACGCACGGCTTTGGTATGTCGTCTGTTCGGTTTATTTGTGGAACGCAAGACATCCATAAAGAACTGGAACAAAAAATAGCCGACTTCTACCAAACAGAAGACACCATATTATATGCAGCTTGTTTTGACGCTAACGGCGGTGTTTTTGAACCGTTACTGACCAAGGAAGATGCGATTATTTCAGATTCCTTAAACCACGCTTCAATTATAGACGGCGTTCGTTTATGTAAAGCAGCCCGTTATCGCTACCAAAATAGCAATATGGACGAGCTGGAACAGCAATTAATTAAAGCCAATGAAAACGGTGCTCGTTTTAAGATTATCGTTACCGATGGCGTATTTTCTATGGATGGTTTAGTAGCTCCATTAGATAAGATTTGTGATTTAGCTGATAAATATGATGCGTTGGTTATGATCGATGAATGTCACGCTACTGGGTTTATAGGAAAAACTGGTCGTGGTACCTTAGAAGAAAAGGGTGTTATGGATCGCGTAGACATTATAACAGGTACTTTAGGGAAAGCGTTAGGTGGTGCAATGGGTGGTTACACTACCGGTAAAAAAGAAATTATCGAGATGCTTCGCCAGCGATCACGTCCGTATTTATTTTCAAACTCCTTAGCACCAGCAATTGTTGGCGCTTCTATTAAGGTGTTTGATATGTTAGAGAACGACACGACATTAAGAGATCGCTTACAAGAAAATACAGCGTACTTTAAAAAAGGCATAAAAAAGGCAGGGTTTGATATAATCGATGGAGAATCTGCTATTGTTCCTGTTATGCTATATGATGCAAAACTATCACAAGATATGGCCGATATGTTACTGGAAGAAGGTATATATGTTATCGGATTTTTCTATCCAGTAGTGCCAAAAGACAAAGCAAGAATTAGAGTGCAATTATCTGCTGCTCACACAAATGAACAGTTGGATAAAGCTATTAATGCCTTTATTAAGGTAGGTAAAAAATTAAATATTATTAAGACTGAATAAAATAAATTTGAGAGCAAAAGGGTTTGTATTTATGAAAATTTTAATAGATTTGACTTTGTTTATAAGTTATAACAACTTACTTTTGCTCTAATTAACACTTAAAAATTAAACAATCGAATATGAAACATCTTAACAGTTTATTAGTTGCTGCCATCCTATTTATGGGTATTGGCGTAGCGAACGCACAAGACGAAAACAACCCTTGGGCTATTGAGATTGGTGTCAATGCTGTTGACGCCTTTCCAGTTGGCTTAGAGGATGGCCAATCAGTATCTTCTCCTAGGAGAGGTGAACTTTTTGAAGAATTTTATAATGTAAACGATCACTGGAACATTCTACCTTCAGTATCTAAGATTGCTGTAAGCAGATATGTTGGCAGTGGTTTTACTTTTTCTGCTGTAGGTACTATCAACAGAATAGATAAACTAGGAGACGTAAGAGTAGACGACTTAAGTTACTACGGTGTAGATGGTGAAATTAAATATAGCTTTAGAGATTTAATCAACGGTCCTGGTGGATGGTTTGATCCTTCTCTTGGTGTTGGTGGTGGTTACTCTTGGATTGATGATATCGGTTTTGGTACTGCTAACGGTATAGCTGGTGTGAAAATTTGGTTCGCTGAAAACGTAGCATTAAACCTACAATCAACTTATAAGCATGCATTCGAAGATGATTACGGAGTGAAGCACTTCCAACATTCTGCAGGTATTGTATTTAAGTTTGGTGGAAAAGACACTGACGGTGACGGAATCTACGACCAAGATGATGAATGTCCAGAAACTCCTGGTCTTCCAGAATTTAACGGTTGTCCTGATACTGACGGTGACGGAATCGAAGACAGAAACGATGCTTGTCCAGAAACTGCTGGTTTAGCTGAGTTTAACGGTTGTCCTGATACTGACGGTGACGGAATCGCTGATCCACAAGATGCGTGTCCAACTGTAGCTGGTTTAGCTGAATTAAACGGTTGTCCAGATGCTGACGGTGATGGTATCGCTGATGGTGATGATGAATGTCCAAACGAAGCAGGTCCTGCTGCTAACAATGGTTGCCCTTACGAAGATAGAGATGGTGACGGTGTATTAGACAAAGATGACAAATGTCCAGATGTTGCTGGTACTGTTGCAAACAACGGATGTCCAGAAGTAACTGTTGAGGTTATCAAGGAAATCAATGAGTTTTCTAAAACAATCTTGTTCGACTATGATAAAGCATCTATTCGTCAAGAATCTTACAGTGCACTACAAAGTATTGCTGACATTATGAAAGAATACCCAAACACTGTATTCCATATTGAAGGACACACAGATAGTAGAGGTAGTGATTCTTATAACTTGAAGCTTTCTAAAGAAAGAGCAGCTTCTGTTAGAGATTACTTAACTACAATCGGAATGCCAAACAACAGATTAACTTCTGAAGGTTACGGTGAAGAAAGACCAGTTGCTACAAACAATACAGCTGCTGGAAGACAACAAAACAGACGTGTTGAAATCTCTCTTAACAAAAACAGAGATAAAATGATGGATGACAAAAAATAATCCTTCATTAAATAAATAACAGAAACGCCTCCGTAAATCGGGGGCGTTTCTTATTTTTAGGGTATGCAAACATTTTTGGAAGAAACCCTACTCAGCTTAAAAAATAAACACAAAGACCTCTCTAGTCTTACCCTTATACTTCCTAGTAAACGTGCTGGAGGTTTTCTCAAAAACTACTTGAGTAAACACTCTCAGACAACCTCTTTTTTACCTCATATAATAAGTATTGAAGAATTTATAGAAACCGTTTCAGGTCTTTCTATAATTGATAATACAGAGCTCCTTTTTAAAAGCTATCAGGTTTATCTAAATACTTCCTCTTTTGCTGAAAAGGAAGATTTTGAGAATTATAATGCCTGGGCAATTACACTGTTGAACGATTTTAATGAGATTGATCGTTATTTGGTACCCCCAAAAGATTTCTTTACGTATTTGGGGAGCATTAAAACCATGGAGCGTTGGAACTTGAAAGAAGAGAAAACAGAGCTTATAGATAATTATCTTCAGTTTTGGAATAGTCTTTTAGAATTATACACCAACTTAAAGCAAACGCTTCTTAAAGAATCTATAGCCTATCAAGGTTTGGTATATCGAATGGCTTCACAAAAAATAGATAGCTACATACAGACAAACCCTAATAAAAAACACGTTTTCGTAGGGTTTAATGCACTTAACTCAGCTGAGCAGCACATTATTCAGCATTTACTCGAAGCGGGGCACACAGAAGCTTATTGGGACGCTGATGAAATATTTGTGAAAGACACGAAACACAGTGCCTCTCTTTTTATAAGAAGATATTTAAAAGATTGGAGTTATTTTGAAATGAACATCCCCTTAGGAATTTCGAATTATTTTCAAGAACAGAAAGATATTCGCTTTGTTGAAGTGCAAAAAAATATTGGTCAAGCAAAATATGTAGGCGAACTATTAGCCAATTATTGTGAAGAAAAACTGAATAAAACAGCTGTGGTATTGGCAGATGAGAACCTGTTAGTTCCTGTGCTGCATTCTTTACCTTCAAATATTAGTTCAGTAAATGTTACAATGGGAACGGTGCTCAAAAACTTTCCAGCCACTTTATTTTTCGAACTATTGCTGTCGCTTCATTCCTTTGTTTCAGAAGCTGCTTCGGAAAAAACTAAAACAATTTACTATAAAGATGTGCTGTCACTTATTAATCATCCGTTAGGAAATTCGCTGCTTACTAATGCTTCAGTCATTGCGTCAAAGATCAGTATTGAAAATAAAACCCATCTCACGATTGACGATATCTTACAGTTTTCAGAAAAAGAAGATGCCGAAATTGTAACCTTGTTATTCCGAGATTGGAACAATAGTAGTAAAACAGCTATTTCTAAGTGTTTAGCACTATTAAATAAGCTAAAAAGCGAGTTTCAAGAAAACCCAGTGGAACGCGTTGTTTTATATCAATTATATCAGGTGTTCAGTAAAATTGAAGCGCTGAACGAATCGTATTCACATTTAGATTCCGTTAAAACGGTGCAAGGTCTGTTTACAGAATTAATTGCTACTACATCCCTGGATTTTGAAGGGGATGCCTATGAAGGGCTCCAGATTATGGGAGTTTTGGAAACCCGTGTACTCGATTTTGAAACCATTATTGTCACATCGGTTAATGAAGGTGTATTGCCTACCGGAAAGTCGAATGCTTCATTTATTACGTATGATTTAAAAAAGGAATTCAACCTACCACTCTACACCGAAAAAGATGCAATTTACACCTACCACTTTTACCATATGTTACAACTGTCTCTTATACACATCTCCGAGCCCACGAGACCTCTCTACATCTC
>CAJXPE010000195.1 GCA_913057965.1 uncultured Marixanthomonas sp.
GATGTAGAGAGGTCTCGTGGGCTCGGAGATGTGTATAAGAGACAGCCATTGGTTTTACTGAAAACCCAAACTTCAATTGTTTTAGTGTAGTAGACGAACGTTGTGCTGCTTTTTTTGCGTTAGGAATGGCGCAACAAATAAAAAAACCAGTTGCTTTAGTGTGTTCTTCAGGTTCGGCATTGCTAAACTATTTTCCGGCCGTGGCCGAAGCATTTTATAGCGATATTCCGCTAGTAATTTTATCTGCAGATCGACCAGAGGAATTACTTGAGATAGGGGATGGGCAGACCATTCAGCAAGAAGGTGTGTATGGAAAGCATATTCTATATAATGCTAACTGTAAAGAAGGAAATGATGAGCAGGTTTTTAATGAAACCGAAATAAATATTGCCCTAAATACAGCTTTAGAATTAAACGGACCGGTCCATATAAACCTCCCTTTTACGGAACCATTATACAGCACAGTTGAAAAACTAGATGTAAATCCACAAAATGTTCCTGCGAGAACTGTTTCAGAAGAAATTCCTGAAAACTTACATGAACTCGTTGCGCAATGGAACAATAGTTCTAAAAAGATGATTTTAGTAGGGGTATTATCTCCAAATAGTGTTGAAGAAAAATATATTGATGCTTTGGCTAAAGATGAAAGTGTATTGGTATTCACCGAAACCACTTCAAACTTACATCATAAAAACTTTATCCCGGCTATCGATCAACTTATCACATCGCTAGATGAAGAAGATTTTAAAGCCTTGCAGCCTGATATCTTACTTACCTTTGGTGGGATGGTGGTTTCAAAACGAATCAAGAAATTTTTGCGGAACCATAAACCAAAAGCACATTGGCATGTGGATGCCAAAAAAGCATATGACACGTATTTTTCGTTGAGTCAACATATTAAAACAACACCCAATACCTTTTTTAAGGCTTTTTTGCCTAAAACCAAACAAGTTTCTAGCCCATATCAGCATAACTGGTTAGCTAGTAAAAATAAGCGTACGACATTACACCATAAATATATTTCGACAGTTCCATATTCAGATTTTAAGGTGTATTCTGAAATTTTTAAATACTTACCGAACAATACACAAATACAAGTAGCCAATAGTGCTGCTATACGGTATGCGCAATTATTCGATATTCCATCGGCTGTTCAGGTATTTTGTAACAGAGGAACCAGCGGAATTGACGGCAGCGTGAGCACAGCAGTAGGAGCAGCCTATGCTTCACAATTGCCTACGGTTTTAATTACGGGTGATTTAAGTTTTTTCTATGATAGTAATGGCTTGTGGAACAATTATATTTCTTCAAATTTCAAAATTATTTTAATAAATAACAGTGGTGGCGGTATTTTCAGAATTTTGCCCGGCGCTAAGGACACACAACACTTTAACCAGTTTTTTGAAACACGGCACCAACTAACAGCGCAGCATCTTTGTAAAATGTATGATTTTGAATACCTTTCAGTGAATGATGAAACTACTTTAAAAGAACGGTTGAACCATTTCTTTTCTGAAATAAACTCTTCTTCTGAAAAACCTAAAATTCTAGAGGTGTTTACCCCTTCCGAAGTTAACGATATTGTTTTGTCGGATTATTTTAAGTTTATTAACTAATTTTTTTTAGATTCTAACAAAGCTGTTCCCCATTCATAAGCTTCAATAAGGCTTGGAAATGAAGCATGAGGTTTATTGAAAAACTTAGACTCCAGTGCTGCATTCTTTTTTCCAATTTTATTGTCATAAACAATAGAAAAACCTTTTAGGGTGGGGATTTTTTCCAAATATTTATAATCCTGTGGTTTTAGCGAATACGAGTTTATTCTATTTGAAATATACACCCAAGATGAAGTGTTTAAATAATTTAAGCCTTTTACGAGAATAGGGAACGCATTAGTATAAGAAAGTGTAACACCTTCATTCGCTTCTACAATAACAATTTTACCATAAATGTAAATAGTACCAATATCACTATTCAATATGTCTTTCAGTATTGCTGAGTCTGGCAAATCATGATGTATAGGTCTCGCCTTCATATTATGTGAAGTTAATAAAAAGTAGGATACTCTTAACCTTATTTGTTAAATAAATAATCATATAATATAGTACCTTTGCAATATGATTAATATAGGACAATACCAAACATTTACCATTTTACGAGAAACCGATCCGGGATTATTTTTAGGAGATGAAGCGGAAGAAGAAAATGAAATTTTATTACCCCATAAATACAAACCCGAAGCATTTGAAATAGGGGACGAAATAGAAGTTTTTGTTTATCTAGACAATGAAGAACGCCCCATAGCAACTACACTTGAACCATATGTTACGTTAAATGAATTTGCGTATCTACAATGCAGCGATGTAAACAAATACGGTGCATTTATGGATTGGGGGCTAGAGAAACAATTGTTTGTTCCTTTTAAAGAACAAGCTCGTCCTATGACAGCTGGTAGCTGGTATATAGTGTATTTATATTTAGACGATAAGACCAATCGATTAGTAGGTTCTAGCAAAACAAATCGCTTTGTAGATAATACGACGGTAACAGTTGAAATGTATGAAAAAATAGACATTTTAGTTACGCATTTAACCGAAAAAGGGGCCAATGTTATTATTAATGGAAAACACCACGGACTTATTTACGTGGACGATATTTTTGAAGATATTCGCTCTGGAGACCGTTTAAAAGCATACGTTAAAAAAGTACGGGAAGACAATAAAATAGACGTTGTATTACAAGCGCCAGGGTACCGAAGTATAGAACCCAACGCCAACTATATTTTAGATGAATTAAAAGCTGCTGGCGGTTTTTTACCGTTACACGATAAAAGCGATCCAGAAACGATTAAAAACGAATTAGGCCTAAGTAAAAAAAGCTTTAAAAAAGCAATAGGGAGTCTTTATAAAGACAAACAGATTACTATTAAAAGTGACGGAATTGAGTTGGTGTAATTTAATTAATATTCACCCACGTGAATACTAATTGTACTTTTCTTTCCCTTATTTTTATATAACGTAACATTAGACTGTCGTCGGTACGGGTTGTAGTAAGAAGGGTTACCGTAATATGGATTGCCAAAATAGGGCATTCTTTGGTCTTTATAAACTGAATTTTCTACTGGTGAAAAGGCATCATCATTATAAACCTTAAATTTATTGACTTCTTGTCGTTCCGGTTGTGCAAACTGATTGTTAAGTTGAGCCGTAAAAGGACTGTTTTCTATTGAGTTGGAATCAATAAAATTATTGTCTTTAGGAGAAGCCTCAACCATATCAACGGGTTGCCAGTGTGTATTTGTAGAAAAATGTATTGGTGCTAATGTATATTTAGATAGCGAAATGTTTCCAAATCCTTGTCTTTCACCAAACATTTTGAATGGTATTAGTTCTAAACTTTTTATTTCCGGAGAAGGAGTTGCTTCAATAGTAAAACTTTGAGTATCAAAATCAGATTGACTCATAGCCAACATTGGAAATACAAGCAGTATAAATACAAGTTTTTTCATCATTATAAAACTAACAAAATTTAAGCCAACTTTGCTTTTACTGAAAACTACTTAAAGTGCCAGTTTTTTTGAAGTAGCTTTCGGTACTGCATCTTTGTGCACCATAACGCTTATCGCTTTCAATTTCATATACGACTCACTAAAATATACATAACCACCATTGGCATTTCGGCTTTCATCGGTTCCCCAACTATTTTTTACTTTGTAATATTTTGTACCGTTTTGGTCACGTAATAAACCTGTAATATGCATTAAATGATCGTCGGTTGTGTCGTAATTCTCAAATTCTTCTTGACGGTACTCTTGTGTAATGTTTTTTTCAGGATAAACACCTTGTAATGCTTTTATATTATTTTCTGAATCTTCTGGAATCACCGCAACACCATCTTTTGAAGAAAAAGTACGTTCGCTTACATCACAATCTAACTCAACCGTAAAACCATTTTTTAGCGCATTGTCAACAGTTGCCATCATATCTTCCAACGGAACATTATAAAAACTACCGTTGCTCCAGTTATCTGGAATATTTAATATAAATTTTGAATAAAAAGGCGCTTGCGTAAACGAAGTAATACTCACGTAATCTTCAGGAACTAATTGTGTCATCTTTAAAAATGACTCCGGGGTGTATTGTTTTCCTTCAAATTGAAATGATTTTGGGTTGCTACCTAAATACACATCTAAAACACTTGAAACAGCATTTTTCCACTTTGGGCTCAGTGATTTTGCTGGATTATCTATATACGTTTCGAGCATAGATTTTAAAACGGCAACCAATTCTGCATGATTGTGACTTTTTTCGGTAGCAAATAACCCGCTGTAGGCTTCTTCAGTTACCAATCCATAATCACGAACCGAGTTGATTACATCGTGCGCCAAACCACCTTCACTAAACTGTGCTTTACCTTGTCGCATCACAAAATTTTCGGCTTTTTTAGGATAGGTGTTGCGTACTTGGTACATTTCAGAAAGATTAATTTCTTTACCGGTTAACCTGATTATTTCAGATTCTAAAAAAGAAGAAGTAGAGAAGCTCCAGCACGTTCCTGTGCGACCTTGGCTAATTACCGGAGTGGCTTCCAAGTCAATTTCTGTAGTAAAGTTATAGGCTTCTTGAGCGGTTGTGGTAAGTGTAATTAAAACAATTCCGAAGAAAAATAATAGATTTCGCATAGGATTAAAAATTGTTAGTTTAATATGTTGATCTTCCAAACTTTTGGATTATTTAGTTAGTCTATTATCTAATGTATAATAGTGCAGTGGCTTAAAGTCTTAGTCGAACACGACTAAATTAGTATCTTTACCGTAAAAATATAAAATATGAACACACCCAACTGGAAAATAGCTAAAGAATATTCAGATATCACCTATAAAAAATCAAACGGCGTAGCACGTATCGCTTTTAACCGACCTGATGTTCGTAATGCGTTTCGCCCTAAAACTACTTCAGAATTATTGGATGCCTTTCACGATGCACAAGAAGATACCAGTATTGGTGTGGTGTTATTATCGGCGGAAGGGCCTTCTTCTAAGGATGGTGTATATAGTTTTTGTAGTGGTGGTGATCAAAAAGCGCGCGGACAGCAAGGCTATGTAGGTGAAGATGGTTATCACCGGTTGAATATTTTA
This sequence comes from uncultured Marixanthomonas sp., assembly GCA_913057965.1. Classification (GTDB taxonomy): domain Bacteria; phylum Bacteroidota; class Bacteroidia; order Flavobacteriales; family Flavobacteriaceae; genus Marixanthomonas. Next base: position 5,138 of record CAJXPE010000195.1, read on the forward strand.
GAAGTACAACGCTTAATCCGTTTTATGCCCAAAGCTGTTATTTGCGTGGTTCCTGGCTGGGCTGTTGGTGGCGGTCATAGTTTGCACGTGGTTTGTGATATGACCTTGGCTAGTAAAGAACACGCCATCTTTAAACAGACCGATGCCGATGTAACGAGTTTTGACGGTGGCTACGGAAGTGCGTATCTAGCCAAAATGGTGGGGCAGAAAAAAGCAAGGGAAATCTTTTTCCTCGGAAGAAATTATAGCGCACAAGAAGCGTTTGAAATGGGTATGGTAAACGCCGTAATCCCTCATGACGAATTGGAACAAACTGCCTACGAATGGGCGCAAGAAGTATTGGGAAAATCACCAACTTCTATAAAAATGCTAAAATTTGCAATGAACTTAACCGATGATGGCATGGTAGGGCAACAAGTTTTTGCAGGGGAAGCGACACGCTTAGCGCTGTCTCTTATACACATCTCCGAGCCCACGAGACCTCTCTACATCTCGT
>CAJXPE010000196.1 GCA_913057965.1 uncultured Marixanthomonas sp.
CGAGATGTAGAGAGGTCTCGTGGGCTCGGAGATGTGTATAAGAGACAGGCATTAGGTACTTATATGATATTAAACCCACAAAAAGCGCAAGCTTCTTCTCCAGCAGGTCCTGGTAGTGGATTTTAAGGAGCTATGTAAATTTAGTTGGTTACTGCATGCGAGTGTCTATTAATAAAAAGAAGTGCGTAAAACAGCAACTACAAGAATTGTTTATATTAGAATATTAGTGGAAAAGAAGACTCAATAATCCCCATCCCGAAAGGGTGGGCTTCTTGTAACTGGGGGTAATCTTTTTCATTTTATAAAAACAGTATTACACTCTAAAGTTAAGTCTTTTTGGCAGTTTCTTGCAGTTATTCAGATTTTCTTTTTGTAGATGATCTCTTTGGTCGTTTGTAATCATCAGTTAATGAGTATTGATTAGCCTTTAAACTTATCTGAACAGTTCTCAAACATATAGTTGGTTTTGCTTTTGCACATTGCGTTTAACAAATTAACAATATAAAAGGATGAACAAAAATTACATTTCAACGTTATTAATGACACTTTGTTTAACAGTTACTTCTTTTGGACAAGAACTAATGCTAAACGGAGGGTTGGAAAATTGGACTTCAGATACAAATCCCACAGACTGGACCAAGGCAGAAGGATTAGTAAAATCTACAGATACTAACACCGGTTCTTTTTCAGCCAAGCAAACAAAAGATGCTTCTAAAGGTAGAGTGAATTTAACTCAAAATATTCCGAAGATTACTGTAGGAAAAAGTTATACTATAACTTTTTGGTATAAAATAGCGGTTGCTGGAAAACCTGTTAAAATATGGTGTAATTTTAGAGATAACAATGGTGGTTTTATAGGCGGAAATGATCCTGATGTACTAAGAGCTAATTTAGATGTTAATGGTAATTCTTGGACAAAATACGAGGCGACTGTTACTGCACCAACTGCAGCAGTGAAGTTTTGGTTTGAGGTAAGAACGTATAGTAATACAACAGTTTACTGGGATGCTTTTTCATTTCTCCAAGATTAAGTATCCATTAATAAGTGCGTAATCTGTATTGATTAGCATTTAAACTCATCTGAACAGTTTTTAAACCCATATTTGGTTGTGCTTTTGGAAATTGCAATTGATAATATTAAAAACACACAAAATGAAAAAAAATTACATTTTAACTTTATTAATGACTCTTTGTTTAACGGTTGCTTCTTTTGGACAAGAACTGATGCTAAATGGAGGGTTAGAAAATTGGACTACAGATACAGCCCCAACAGATTGGACCAAGGCAGAGGGAGTAACAAAGTCTACAGATGCTAACACAGGTTCTTTTTCAGCTAAGCAAACAAAAGATGGTTCAGGAGGTAGAATAAATTTAACTCAAAATATTCCAAATACTATCATAGGAGAGAGTTATACTATAAGTTTTTGGTATAAAATAGCCCCTGGAGCTGAAAAACCTGTTAAAATGTGGTCTAATTTTAGAGATGATACCGGTGGCTTTATAGGCGGTAATACTGCTGATGTACTAAGAACTAATTTGCCTGTTAATGGCAATGCTTGGACAAAATTTGAGGAAACTGTTATTGCACCAGATACATCGGTGAAGTTTTGGTTTGAGGTAAGAACATTTGATAATACAATCGTTTATTGGGATGATTTTTCATTTTTCGATAATGCTACATTATCCACTGTAAAAAATAAGGCTATCGTGGGGTTTGCAGCTTACCCAAACCCAGTTTCTAACGGAGTTTTAAATATTTCTTCTGCTAGTGACTCTTTAAAAAATATAACAATTTTTAACCTTTTAGGAAAACAAGTACTTTCATCAAGTTTTTCTGGTGTACAATCAAATGTTGATGTGTCTAGTATTTCTTCTGGAATTTACATTTTAAAAGTAACTGAAGCTGGTAAAACCGCAACTAAAAAGTTAGTAATTAGATAATTTTACCGTTATATTTATTTATAACACCTAGTTTGCTTTTAAAGGTTATTAAATCTATCTCTTAGATTTAATAACCTTTAAAAGTTCACTTTTTGTTGACCTCTGATAATTTTACATGAAATTTAAAATTACTTTTTTACTTTTTGTCATAACCTTTTTTTCATTTAATTCAGTTTTTTCACAACAAATTGAGCTTCCTATTGAAGTACTTGGAGAAGAAGGGCTTGCCGTATCCGCGTCATTTACAATTGATCAAGAGCAATTTAACAAAATTAACAGTACCGATAATTTATATCTAAGAGCGAATAATCTCGGGTATCAAGGAAAAGCCTCTGTTCAAGTCAATGGTGGAAGCTGGATTTCGCTAACTCACAGTTCAGTTAAAATGTATAGCCCTGAAAAAGAGCGAGGCGGAATGACCAACGGTGGTTATAATACGATTCGTTTTACCGTTTCAATTGCAAATTTTCAGGTGGGTGTAAATACCATTACTTTGCGTTTCAATTATTCTGATGGAATTTCTAATGGTTTCAGAGTCATTGATCTTGATATATTAGATGCTGCTTCCGAAAGAATATTAAAAAATAGTTCCTATTACGTTATACCCGGAACTACAACTCGCAATTATGAAACTAGTTACTTTGTTATGGATGCTCCAGAAGATTGGAAATCGCCATATTATACTGAGACTGATGGCGAGCCAGGCGATTTGTTTGATAAAGTATTTCAAGGTAAAAATCTCTGGTATTATGGAAGGAATGGAGCTCCCGATGTTGAGGGAAATCCGCTACTAAATAATTATTTACCAATTACTAAAAAAGGGTTTTGGTATGGCTATACTAATTTAAGCAGTGGGAAAGAAATAAAGGCGAAGTGTACTAGCTGTCATTTACAGGATGGTAGAGACCTAGAACTCTTTTCATATTCAAATACATCTATTATTGAACGTTCAAAATTTCATGATCTTACTGAAGAAGAGGGAAAGTTAATTGCTACGTATATTAGATCTTTATCTGAAGAAACCCCAACATCTGGTGGCATTGGGCGCTATGGGCGTCCTTGGAATCCACCTTATCAACCAGGGCCACAATTGGCGGGAAAGCCTATTGAGCAGTGGGCCGCTGGAGCAGGGCTTGATGCTGTGTTAGAAGAAGATGCTGACATGTTTCCATACCTTTTCCCCAATGGTGTAAGCCAAGAAGAATTGTATAAGGTATTCGATTCAGATGCTACCAGCGATCGAACGGAAATTCCGGTTGCTATCCAATTCCCAGACTGGAAACATTGGTTACCCATTGTGCACCCCATGGATGCTTATACTACAGATGATTATTGGAACGATACGTCAAAAACATATGATCCTAAAGAAGGGTATAAAAAATTCAGACAACATATTCTTGATAATTTAAGCACCTATCAACAGCAAAACATTACAGAGCAGGAGGCTAGTGATTTAATGAAAGCTAATTCTGCTTTTCATAGTGAATATAGGCGGTTTCTTGAAGAGGGGAGTTCTAACATTAAACAGTGGAGAACTTTAGATGGCACCGCAACCTCAAAAATTGCAGATGATATTCCCAGAGAACTAGCAGCTGCCAGTTTAGCGAGATCAATGGCCGTTCAGTATTTTGAAGTTATGAATGAATTTAATTTTCAAGACAAAGCACATTGGTTTACACAATATGATGAAGTAGATCATCCTAAAGTACGACAATGGTTTGGTGATAGTTATCAAGTCTTTGAAGTTCCTCCACATTTTCAAGCTTGTGTTGAAACAGAGGATGCAAATGGGAATTGCCTTTCTTTTAAGGGTCAAGAAGATGCTACTGGAAAATATGATTCTACAAATTGGTATCATTTACAATCTATTGTTAATGGTGGTGAAGGCATGATGCAAAAAAATAGTCCTATAGATTATAATTACCAAAATATGTTTATTTTAAAAGCTAGTAGTTCTTCGGGTTTGTACGAACCTCTGCGATATTATCAGACTTTGAATACAATGTACAGAACAAAAACGTGGTCTGGTGGAGGTGGGCCAAACACGAGTTCCGGTTTTAGAATACGGGTAATGGGTCCGTGGTTTTTCTATGGCATGACTTTCAGAAGAAATTTTGAAGGATTCGAAGAAGAAGCGTTTCCTAATCTATTAAACGAATTTTCTCCTAATTTACGTGCACGAGTTACCAATGCCTTATTACTACAATTTTTAACAGAAGTTGAGGATGGTGATGTCGACACCGATGGCAATTTATATAATGAAGGTCTTAACAAACTATATAATAAATCGGACGGAAGTATTTACTGGGAAAGATATACGGGCAACAATGATGCGAGCAACAAACTTGAACCAAAAGATATTCTAGAATCTGAAATACTTAAGGGAGATGCTATTTTTGACAGCGATGTAGTAGGAATGTGGGTAGATCAGTTTTATTATTTAATACCCAAGTTTTATGATCTTGGTTTAAATAATGAGATCGTAGAACGCCTTGTAAATTGGTGTGCCGCTGCATGGCCATCGATAAATTGGGACGCGCTTAGACAGAATCTTTCAACGACAGAAGTTACTAGCGATAAAGGTATTTATCTGTCTTACAGTAATAATTATGAGACTGTAAAAGTAAATGGCTTAACTAACGGCGTTTATGATTTTGTAGTTTATGATCTTCTTGGAAGGAAACACTATAACCGCAGACTTCCAATAACCAGCAACTCAAAAATAATTGATACACAACGTATGCAAACAGGAATTTATGTTCTAAGCGTGCGAGACAGTAACGGTAATGCAAAAGCTTTTAAGTTTTTTAAAAAGTAAAGATTAGGTCTGGCTCATTACTAAGAATATGCGAACAGTTCTAATGAAATAAAAAAGTAAAACAGAAAATTAGAATATGTCCTTGCACAGTAGCAAAAATATTTAATTACATAAACATACAATATTATTTTTGAGTTATTATACTCTAAAAGTAAGGCAAAGCATTACATAGGCTGAAATTTAAAACTAATACGTACGATTATTATAAAAAAAGTTTCTAAATTAACAATTGATGAATTTTAGCTTGCCTATTCAGTTTTAAATTCTCGAGCTATAGATATTATAAAACATTAAAGATGTTAAGAATAAAAAAATGAATTTATCAAAAAAAATGAATAAAATTTGCTATTGTGCTTTACTTTGTTTGTTGAGCAGTTGTATACCTAAAACGGAAACAAATAAAGCGAAAAATAAACCTACAATTGAGGGCATGGTATGGATTCCTGGGGGTGTTTATGACCAAGGAGCTTCTCATAACGATAAAATGGCATTGCCTCACGAAAAACCAAAACACAGCGTGCGTGTTGACGGATTTTATATGGACATCACCGAAGTTACCAATGCCCAATTTTCAAGATTTGTAAAAGCCACTAAGTATATAACCACTGCTGAACAACCCATAGAATGGGCATTAATCGCGTCACAACTACCCGAAGGCACCCTAAAACCACACGATTCTATACTTCAACCTGGATCTTTATTATTTAAAAAAACAACAATGTCTGTACCTAATTTATATGATTTTTCTCAATGGTGGAAATGGAGTATTGGCGCGAATTGGAAACAGCCTAATGGAAAAGGAAGTTCTATTGCTGTCTCTTATACACATCTCCGAGCCCACGAGACCTCTCTACATCTCG
>CAJXPE010000197.1 GCA_913057965.1 uncultured Marixanthomonas sp.
CATTAAAAAGCAGTTTTTAGACGATCTTGAAACCAAGTCGTTACCAGAAACTGCTAAAAAAATGCGTAAAGCATTGTTGGTACTGCACTCGCCTCAAGATGAATTGGTTGGTATTAATAATGCCGAAGAAATTTATAAGGCTGCCCATCACCCAAAAAGTTTCATTTCATTAGATGGTGCCGATCATTTATTGACTAAAAAAGAAGATTCTGAATATGTTGGAAGTGTAATCGCCGGATGGGTTTCGCGGTATGTAGAAGTTCCTTCAGAAGAAAAAATTAAGTCAAAACACGATGTAGTGGCTAGTTTAGATCTAGATGAAGGGTTTACTACCCGAATGAAAATTGGCGATCATTATAGCTTTGCCGATGAACCGCAGAGCTTTGGCGGGAATAATTTTGGACCTTCTCCTTACGAGTTGGTTTCTGCTGGCTTATCAGCTTGTACGGCGATGACCATCCAAATGTATGCGAAACGCAAAAAATGGGATGTACAAAATGTGGAAGTGCATACCAATTATGATAAACAACACGCTGTAGATTGTGAGGACTGTGAAAAAGATAGCGCCAAAATTGATACGTTCACCCGCGAAATCAAATTTGATGGCGAACTGGACGAAAAACAAATAAAGCGTCTCTTGCAAATAGCCGATAAATGTCCGGTACATAAAACCCTGCATAGCGAAACACAAATAATCACTACCTTAATTAAGTAAGTATGAGTGTGCGCGGTTCAAAACGGTTTGAGGTCACGGTGGAAGGCACCCATGCTGTGTATCTTTCTGAAGAAGTGATTGCCCCCTTTTTGAAAGGCAAAAACACACGCGTAAAGGTCAAGGCTTTTTTTGAAAGTAATGAAATTGAATTTCATGCCGCCCTACGGAAACGGTTGGGCAGATATGTAATCACCTTCGGAAAGCAGAAACAGAAAGAACTAGGCGTTTTTCCTTCCGATTACTTTCAAATGGAATTATTTGAAGACACCTCAAAATATGGTGTTATTATGCCGAAAGAAATGGAGGCTGTCTTTGAAAGTGACCCAGAAGCTTCCGGAATTTTCAGCAACTTTTCCGATGGTAAAAAGCGTTCCCTTATCTATTATATAAAACGCTTTAAAACCTCACAAACCCGTATTGACAAAGCATTGTTAATTTCAGAAAACATAAAATTGGGTATTATGGACCAACGCGAATTGGTTAAAAAGCACTACTAAAACTACTTTTTATAAAGAACCCCAAATGCTAAGATTTTTTTAAAATGTTGGTTGTGGTTGTCTTTCCCCGTACCTTTATTCTAACTGAAACCAAAAACATAAAAAACTTTAAACCATGAAAAAAGTAAGTATATTATTTTCAGCCCTTGCCTTTATGGCTTTTACAAGCTGTAATGACGGCAAGAAAAAGGATGAAAAAGAAATGGATAAGATGGAAAAGTCCGAAATGGAAAAGGACAAGATGATGAAGGAGAAAGAGGATATGATGAAAGAAAAAACCCTCACTATCCAATTAGAGTCAAAAAGTGAAAGCAGTGCAACCGGTACTGTTTCATTTACCGAAAAAGACGGCGTTGTAAAGATGGAAGCAAAATTAACTGGACTTAAGCCAGGAACTCATGCTATTCATATTCACGAAAATGCTGATTGTTCTGCACCGGACGGTAAATCTGCCGGCGGACACTGGAACCCAACTTTTGAGAATCACGGAAAATGGGGTGATGCAGAGGGATACCATAAAGGTGATATAGGGAACTTTGAAGCTGATGAAAACGGCGACGGTTCTATTTCTATGCAAACCGATGAATGGTGTATAGGATGTGATGATTCTAAGAAAAATATTTTAGGAAAAGGAATTATTGTTCACCAAGGAGAAGATGATTTTACGTCTCAACCTTCAGGTGCAGCCGGAGCTCGTGTTAGCTGTGGTGGTATTATTGAACAATAAATAATATAATTTAGACCTTAAAAAAAAGTCCTTTCAAAATTATTGAAAGGACTTTTTTTATGTTGTGATATATGTTTCTTTTTAGGGACTTTAATCGTTTACTGTATGTTTCATACACCAACACCTTAGAGAATCCAAATATAATGCCAAAGTAAAGCCCCGTAGAGAATTTTCCCTAAGGGGCTACTTATTTTAAACTATATTATAACCTTATTGTTTTACAATTCGTTTAATAATACTGCTATCGGTTGTTTCAATTTTTACAAAATACATTCCTGATGCATATTGATCCATCGAAATAACGGTTTCTAAACCTGAATTTTTAAGATTGATGGTTTGTATTACCCTTCCGTTAACATCTGTAATAATTGCAGTGGTTAATTCTTTATTGCTTCTGTTGGAAAGCGTAACCGCCCCTTTTGTAGGGTTAGGATATAAAGCTACACTGTTATATAACGTTGCATCCCCTACTCCTAAAATAGTTTCAATTACAATGTTAAACGTACATGTAACTTCATTTTCACCATCTGAAGCAGTCATCGTCACTTCGGTTGTACCCTCGCCTATTTCAGTGCCTGCAACAGGTTCTTGCGTAATAGTGGGGTTTTCTGTACAATTATCGGTTGCCGTAATAGCTCCTGTGTAGTCTGGAAGTGTGAAAACCGTTCCTTCCTCTATCGATTCGGAAACATCATCTAAACATGTTATTTCTGGCGCTATATCTTCAGCTGTGACTTCCGTTGGCGTTCGTGCTGCCAAACATCCTTCATACGGAGAAGTATTAATATCGGCATTAGCAGTTCCATAGTCTGAATCTTCACACTCTCCACTCCAATCTGAAGCAGAATCTGTATCACCTGTTCTTCTAAATGAACCATTACAAACTGCAACCAAAGAAGCTCCATCTCCAGACCAATCTAAATCTGCAGCTGTAATGTTAAACCCATTAATAGTTACATTGAAAGTATTTATCGCGGTTTCACTTACATTCCAGAATACAGAATCCACTACATTTCCGTCAGGGTCGATAATGATAACCCATCCTGAGCCGTCGTTACCCCACCAAATATTACTGCCCCAATAGTTGGAAGACCCTTCTTGATCATCAAATGCTACCACGGCATTACTATCCATTTCACCAAGGGTTTCTGTAATTGAATTAACGGTATTGATATTAGTGAATGGCTGCTCGCTTATAGCAACAGTATACCCAGAATAATCTTGAGGAGCCCCTATATTTTGAATTTCAAATCTGTCTGGCGTTTCTAACGTTACTTCAGAAATAACCAATTTTGAAGGAAAGGTATCAGGGTTTTCTTGCGCATACAGCGTTGTGCTTTCTGTCGCTGTAAAAGTATACGATTCGCCTTGAAAAAGAAAGTTTCCACCACTTTCAGCATCGTACCAACTTATTACATTATTAGGGTCATTAAGTTCTGCTGTTAAGGTAACCTCATCTCCAATACAAAATCCTGAAACTCCTTGAGTTGTTGGACTGTTTGGTACAGCTAACACTTCAATAGTATCAGTATCGGTAGAAGCCGTTGTACATTGACTTTCTGGAACCTCATACGAAATAGTATGCACACCCACTCCTGCAACTTCAGGATCAAAAGAATACGTAAGTCCATTACCGTCATCGGTAACCCCTGTACCACTATAAACACCACCAGAAGGATTTCCTCCTGTTAGACCAGTAAGTGTTTCAGCACTTGCGCAAATGTCTGCAGGGGCCTCAAATACTGCTTCTGTTGGTGGCAAATCGAAAGCTTCTGTACCATCATCTACACTTCCAGAAGATCCTTGATCTGCACTATATCCTAATCCTCTTTTTGCAAAAGCTTCCCAAATAAGGCATTCGTTAGCACCCCCATAGATTGCTCGATCAGCTGCAATAATTGCATCTCTTCCATCAACAAATCCCGGGCTACATGGTTGTAATTTCATTCCTTCCATAACAAGTGCCATGGCCATAATATTACCAGCATCTTGATTAACATCTCCTGTAAAATTATACATATCTTCATCTATACCGTGTTCGTCCATAAGTACCCATGCCATTTCCCAAAGCATTTCTGCCCATACCGAGCCAATTCTATGAACACTTGAAGATCCTTTTATATTATCATAAGTGTCAGGGTTAACAGCAAGGTCAGTACTATATGGATACGCTCGTATTCCATCTCCATTTTGTCCTTCACCAAATAAATAAGTACCTACCGCTCTAGAGTCAGTTCCCACATCACCAGGTTGCATGGTTATCAAAGCACCAAAGAAATCTCCCCAGCCTTCGCCCATTTGTTCAGCGTTGTTTAGACATTCGGTATTATTGGGACCACCAGTTAACCTATTGGAAATACCATGCGTAAATTCGTGAGTAACTACTAAATTGTCAAAACACCCATCTTTATCATTACATACATACATTAACATGTTTGGGTTGTTTCCGTCTGGTGGCGTTCCAAAACGAGCATTACAATCAGGACCTATTTGTGCATTGGCATTAACAGAGTCTTCTCCAAACCCACCGTTTCCATAGTTGTTTTCTTGAAAATTTCCACTTACATCGTCAAAGCCATATAAATAAGTTAAATCGTGTAGTACATTATTAATATAAAAAAGATGTGTGATTGCAGAATTTTCATATTGATTTGTATTTGTCCATACTTGATCAAAAGCATATCCTGTAAAATCAAGAGACGCACCACCATCGGGACGGTAACCTGCATTATCTCCAGCTTCAAAAGCATCTACATTATTCCCACGGGTTGTAGTAAATTCTGCTCCTGGCAAACCATCTGTATCATGCCATCCAAAAGGAGAAGCAGTTGCATCTGCAGTACCTACAGCTATAGTTCTATCACCATAATATGGGCTTTCTTGTGGTAATTCAAAAACCTCATAACATTCTGTGCATCCAATTTCTGCTTCTGCCTTAAGCGCTTCATAGTTTGGTATATCGTATAAATTTTTATTGTAATCTAAAACTTCTTTTGAATGATTGTGATCATGATCTACAGTACAACTAAGCATCCAGTTATTTTTATCGACAATAGCTCCTGTAGTGGCATCTACACGAATACTCCACCAATCCTGTCTACTTTTTTCTTCAATAGAAATATCCCAAGCTAACACTAGATTATTATTATCTGTTTCTTGATACGTAAGTTTTGCTGGAATATTTCGTAATGAAATACCTCCGTCACTTAAAATGGTTTCTTGACTTGCTCCATTTTTTTTCTCCAGTTCGATTAACGAGCCATCCCCGGTATAACCAAGTTTAGCTGCAGCAGCTTCTACTGCGCTTCGTGCAGAAATTGCTGGTGCTTTTGCACCTAACGCTTTTTCAGAAGCTTTTTTAAAGAAGTTTATAGTGGCAGATATTGTTTTTCCATTTGGTAAAATATGTATGCCAGACTCGGTACCCTGTACCTGAATCCCATGTAGAGTTTGACTAAAGTAGATATGTTTAACCCCACTTGTTCTACTTATGTGTTGGCTTGTTACTTTCCATTGAACATCTTGTGGGGAAAGTTCATTGTTTTCAATTTTTTGCTGAAAAGCAGCTTGTAAGTTTTCAGTAAAATCTTGTGCATATAATTGCTGTCTCTTATACACATCTGACGCTGCCGA
>CAJXPE010000198.1 GCA_913057965.1 uncultured Marixanthomonas sp.
AGATGTAGAGAGGTCTCGTGGGCTCGGAGATGTGTATAAGAGACAGGCATAAAACATACAGCAAAGGAACCGAGCGCCTTATTGTGGATTACAAAGGCTGGAAAATCTGCCCATTAGTGTGTTACGATTTACGTTTTCCAGTTTGGGCACGAAATACAGAAGACTACGATTTGTTGCTGTACGTAGCCAATTGGCCTAAAAAGCGAACTTCTGCTTGGGATGCCCTATTAAAAGCCCGCGCCATTGAAAATATGAGTTATTGTGTTGGTGTTAATAGAGTAGGTCTTGATGGCAATGATCACCAATATAGTGGTCATTCTGCTGTGTACGATGTGTTGGGCGAGCAGATTTCTACAAACGATTTTGAAAACGAATTTATAGAAACCGTATCCTTAACAAAAGAGCATATTGTTGCTACTCGGGGTCATCTAAAGTTTTTACAGGACCGGGATCGCTTTCAGTTAGAATAAAGGTTTCATTTAAACTCCAATTTGCCCGTACCTCCAATTGTGTTGGGTAATATAAAACACGTTCGGGTTGTTGTCGGGTTAAGAAATTTCCGGTATCCCAGATTCCATTTTCATTTTCGTCATAAATAATACGAACGTAATACTTTCCAGGATTTATATTTTCAAACAATACGGGTTGCTGCTCTGTTATATATTGTTCTTCAGTTACATTGAATTTATTATTCACCAATTGAATAAGTATAGGTAGTTTATTTAAGTTTTCAAGTGTAATATTCAATGTCCCATAATCTGAAATTGCTTTGGTGCGTACGGAGAAGTTTAAGGTATCGTTCGTAGCTTCGTAAAAATCGGTGATAGCGCCAGGTAAGAATTGAACCTGATAGCTTTGCGCAACTTCTTTCGGAAAAAATAATTGCGCAATATTGTATTTTTTATTTAAAAAAGTTTCAGGAGAAATAGAAATAGAATCCTTGTCTAAAATGGTTATTTTTTCAGAGTTTATTGATTCAATTGGGGTATTTGCAAATACTTTTACAGTATCCTTTGGTAAAACTGTCCCTGCATTTAAAGCCGAAATACTAAGAGAATCTTGATATAGATCCTTGATTCTTACAGTTAATGTGTCTAAAAAGTTTTTGTTTCTAGCCAAAAATAATAGCGAATCATTTTCCACTTCTGGCATAAACCAATAATGTAACGTGTCTTTTTCAAGGTCTCTGTAGGTTCTGTAATCAAAATCTGCAGGCACTTGCGATGTTAACTCTAGTTGTAAACTATCGGCATTTCCTTGATATCCAAAAAGGATGTGATTTTTAGTTTCGTATTTAGGTCGGGCAATACTATATTCAGGTGTTTCTTTAAAAAGATTTAGAGTATAGCTGCTATCGGAAGGTAACGTAATAAAATTTTCAGCAAACCCTACTTTATCGTTTATGGGCTGAAAGGTGTAATCGTTATTGTTTTCCTTTAAAGCCATTAAAAGATACTTTCCTTCTTTTACATTGGTAATTTCAAAAGTTCCGGTGCTGTCTTTTGTAGTAGTGATGTATTTGGGTTTTTCTGAAAAAACCAAAGTATCGTTAAACGTTTCGTCAATTTCATAAAGCATGACGGTTGTTGGTATTTCGGGTGCTGGTAATAGAGCGTCTTTTACACGTCCATTTACTTTAAGGCTATCGATGTAACTTCCGGTAGAAAAAACGTATTTGTAGTATTCAAATGGATTTTCTTCATTATTATCTACAATACTTTGCCCAAAATTAATAGAATACGTCGTGTTTTCTTTTAGGGTGTCATCTATTTGAATTCGCAATGTTTTAGACGTGCTAAGTGGCGTGATGTTTGGTGGATATTCAAGCGGAGGAGAGATGATTAAGTTTTTCTGAAGATCTTTCAGTTTTATGTATTCATCAAAATAGATACTTATTTCGTCTCCATCGAAATTCGTAGTATAGTTTTCAGGAACGCTCCGAACAATAACAGGAGGAATACTATCGCGCTTTCCGCCAGAAGGAGAGCCTTTTTTAGCACATTCTACAAATGAAAGTAGAAAAAGTAATAGGATAGGGATGTATAATAATCGGCTTTTCATCAGGGCAAAAATAACGAATCTTTATTATGCAATCGCAATAGTTGCGAGGCTAAGTTTTACATTGGTTGCTTTTAACAGTTGTAAGGCACACGTTTCTAGTGTAGCTCCAGTAGTGATAATATCATCAACTAATAGAATATGTTTGTTTTCAATCGCTTCTTTTTTCTGAAGTGAAAAAACACCTTCTTGTTTCCAAGTAGCCTTAAAACGTGAAAACCGTTCTTTAAAAACCTGTGATTTTGTTTTTGAAAGTTTCAATAAAATATCATCTCGATACGGTATCTCTAAGGCCGCTGCAATAGCTTTTCCAAAGCCTTCCACTTGATTATAGCCTCGCTTTTTTAATTTTTGTTTGTGAAGCGGCACGGGAATAACCAGATCGATGTTTTTATAATTTTCTATTTCAGAAAGTTCACTGCCCAGCCATTCTCCAAAGAAAGTACTAATTTGCTGTTGCTTTCTATATTTTAAATTATGAAGAATATTTTGCGTAATTCCTCTTTTTTGAAATTGAAGTAAGGCCGTGGCTTGTTCAATAGGGAAGCGACCGTAAAAAACATCAGAAAATGTGGAGTCGTTGTTTCTATGATGGCATGCTAAGGGTAGGTTAAATCTACACGTGCTGCAAAGTACTTTTTCATCTTGTAAAAGCAGTTCACTGCATCCATTGCATACCTTTGGAAACAGAAGATTTAACATATTTTAATTTTTTTTACCATTTTATAAACGTTTTCCTTGTGGCTACGTTAGTATTTTAGCATTTAAAACCAATTTGAGATGAGTTCAGAAACCAATGGAACCAAGTTTAAGATACTCATAGGAGTATTATCTGTATTATTGATTGCCCTTGCCGTTTATACCGTTTCTCTTTACAACGATAGTAAAGATAAGGTAACTGGTCTTGAGCAACAAAAAGAAACAATTGAAAGTGAATTGGAGGAACTTATCGCTAATTACGATGAGGTAATTCAAGATAATGAGTTAAAAGATAAAGATCTTTTGGCAGCCCGTGACCGAATAGAAGTACTTTTAGATTCGGTTAAAGGTGCGGAGGCAAATGTACTTTTAATAGAACGTTACAAATCTGAAGTTGGAAGGTTGAAGAATGAACGAAAAATGCTTTTTAAGCGCGCTGATAGTTTAATAGCCGTTAACAAGCGAATTTCCATGGAGCGTGATAGTACAACCACCGTTTTAAATGAAACGATAAAAGTGGTTGATTCTGTAAATGAAGAAAACACTTCTATGGCTGAAACTATTAAAAAAGCTTCTATAGTTAACGCTACCGATTTAAGAGGAGAAGCGGTAATTATTCGTAACAGTGGTAAGGTTGTAGATACTCGTAGAGCAAGTAGAGCCGATAAAGTAAGAGCTTGTTTTACATTAGCTCCCAATGCTATTGCTAAAAGTGGAGATAGAGAGCTGTATGTACAAGTAATAAACCCTAAAAATAATTTATTAGGTGATAAAGAAACCGTCAGTTTTGAAAGCGGTGTATTAAATTACAGTGCTAAAACAAGTGTTTTTTATGAAAATGAAGAATTAGACGTTTGTGTACTAGTTAATGCAACTGAAAATAATTTAATAGAAGGGCGCTACACAGTGAATGTTTTTGATGGTGAAACGCAAGTAGCCACCACAACAATGGAATTAAAATAATAACAATAATAAATTTATTGAACCGCTACGTGTTATCGTAGCGGTTTTTTTATTTTTGTGCTATGGCAAACAACGAAGATCATTTTAAGAAGGTAGTCTCTCACGCAAAAGAATACGGATATGTTTTTGCGTCCAGTGAAATATATGACGGCCTTAGCGCCGTGTATGATTATGCACAAAACGGAGTAGAGTTAAAAAAGAATATTCGCGAATATTGGTGGCGAAGTATGGTGTATATGCACCAAAATATCGTTGGGATAGATGCTTCTATATTAATGCATCCCACTACTTGGAAAGCTTCGGGTCACGTAGATGCCTTTACCGATCCCTTAATCGACAACAAAGATTCAAAAAAGCGCTATCGTGCCGATGTGTTGATTGAAGATTATGCTGAAAAGCTAGAGCAAAAAGCACAGAAAGAAATAAAGAAAGCTAAAAAACGATTTGGCGATGATTTTGATGAAGCGCAATTTGTGACTACCCATCCACGGGTTGTTCGATATCGTGAAGAACAGAAAGAAATTTTAGGTCGCATGGCAAAATCCCTTGCTGCTGAGGATTTAAAAGACGTTAAAACACTTATTGAAGAATTAGGAATTGCTTGTCCTGAAACTGGAAGTAAAAACTGGACCGATGTGCGTCAGTTTAACCTTATGTTTGGAACTAAATTAGGAGCTTCTGCAGAAAATGCAACTGATCTTTATTTACGTCCCGAAACAGCACAAGGTATTTTTGTAAACTTTTTGAACGTTCAAAAAACCGGCCGTATGAAAATACCTTTTGGTATTGCCCAAACCGGAAAAGCCTTCAGGAATGAAATTGTAGCACGACAATTTATCTTCCGTATGCGGGAGTTTGAACAAATGGAAATGCAATTTTTTGTTCGCCCGGGAGATGAACTAAAATGGTACGAATACTGGAAAGAAATTCGTTTAAAATGGCATATGTCTTTAGGAATGGGCGAAGAAAATTACCGTTTTCATGACCATGAAAAATTAGCACATTACGCCAATGCTGCTACCGATATAGAATTTAATTTCCCATTCGGATTTAAAGAATTGGAAGGGATTCACTCCCGAACCGATTTTGATTTAAAAGCCCACGAAGAACACAGTGGAAAAAAATTACAATTTTTCGATCCTGAATTGAACAAAAACTATGTCCCTTATGTAGTTGAAACTTCAATAGGGCTGGATAGAATGTTCTTGGCTGTATTGAGTAATTCTTTAGAAGAAGAAGAGTTAGAAGGAGGCACAACCCGAACCGTTTTAAAAATACCAGCAATATTGGCTCCAACCAAAGCCGCTATTTTGCCATTGGTGAAAAAGGATGGACTGCCAGAAATAGCAGAGAAAATTATTGAAGAGTTACAATGGGATTACAATGTAAGTTATGATGAAAAAGATGCTGTGGGTAGACGCTATCGCCGTCAAGATGCCGCGGGCACACCTTATTGCATTACGGTAGATCATCAAACAAAAGAAGATAATACGGTAACAATTAGGGATCGTGACACTATGGAACAGGAGCGAATTGCCATTTCTGAACTTTCAGAAAAACTTAAAAAAAGCATTTCCTTTAAAGCTTGGCTTCAGTAATAAAGGGAATCGATATAATTTTTAAAAGAGCAGACTTATTCTGCTCTTTTTTGTATTTCAGCAATACTAACAGGGTTTGCTTTCTCGCAGCGGTTCATTCTTCGTAAACCATTGTATTTAACCCAAACCTCTAAACCTCCGGTTTTGTATTCTTCTTCTAAATCTGTCTCTTATACACATCTCCGAGCCCACGAGACCTCTCTACATCTCGT
>CAJXPE010000199.1 GCA_913057965.1 uncultured Marixanthomonas sp.
TCTCGTGGGCTCGGAGATGTGTATAAGAGACAGATACAGTAAATAATTGTATTTAAAATTTTAAGGTCAATCCTAATTTGAGATTGTAAAGGTAGAAAAATACCAATTTTTGCCACTTAACCTATATAGTGGCGAAAATTTGTTTTCAAATATTCGCCACTTTTTTGTATTTTTGGCAAAGTTTTGATTTTTAACTATGCCAAAGATTATAGAAAATAAGCTAATAGAGAACTTCAAGGACAAAAGTTCTTTTGATAGAGATGAACTCTATGACTTTTATCTAAATTTTGAACCAGACCTAAAGGAAAGCACCTTTAGTTGGCGAATTTATGACCTGAAGAAAAAGGACATAATTAAAACCATTGGTCGTGGACTTTATGTTATTTCCTATAAACCTAAATATAAGCCTCTTCTATCAGATAGTGTGTTCAAAATAGCCCGTAAAACCAATGAGCGTTTTGAAGATATAAAATATGCCATTTGGGAAACCCAATGGCTCAATGAGTTTTCTCAGCACCAGACGTCAAATCAAATGATTGTCGTCGAAGTAGAAAAAGAGTTTGTAGACTCACTCTATTACTATCTAAATGATAATCTAAGAATGGATTTTTTCCTAAATCCAGATGAAAAGGAAATTCAATTCTATATTTCAGAAAGTAACGTCCCAGTTATCATTAAACGTTTGGTGACAAGGGCACCTATCCAAAAAATAAAAAATAAAAAAGCGGTAGTGCCCATTGCAACTCTTGAAAAGATTATGGTGGACCTGTTTGCAGATGAAAATCTGCTACATTTTTACCAAGGCTCAGAAATGACAAATATCTACGAGAAAATTATTGACACATATAACATCAATTTCACAAAGCTTTTTAGCTATGCCAAAAGACGCAAAAAGGAACAGGAAATCAAACAATTTATAAGCAGGCACGTTCCAAATTTTTTAGAAGACATTCAGTATGATTAATGACAAAAGCTTTACAAAGGAATGGCTGGATAGCTTCCGTGCAAAAAAGGAACATAAAGGCATCAATGTAACCATTCTTGAAAAAATGGTTCACGCCCTATCATTACTGGAACATCTAAAAGTTTCAGGACTTGATTTTGTTTTCAAAGGGGGAACATCACTTGTGCTTTTGCTAAAAGAAGGGAACCGATTTTCTATTGATATCGATATTATTTCGAGCGTTGAGCGTGATAAATTAGAAGAAATTTTGGATGCAGTTGTAGCCAATTCACATTTCAAAAAGCACGTGCTTAATGAGCATAGAAGTTATAAGGAAGGTGTTCCAAAGGCACATTATACCTTTGAGTTTGATTCAGTTTATAACCCAAACGTTTCAGGAACCATTCTATTGGATATTCTTTTTGACAGTCCGCACTACCCAGCACTCGTTGAGACTTCAGTAAATACACCCTGGCTTTCTGTTGACGAAACGGCTACAAAAATCACTACACCTTCCATAGATTCTATTTGTGGCGATAAGCTGACCGCTTTTGCACCAGAGACTATAGGAATTCCATATTACAAAGGAGACCAATTATTTGCAATGGAAATCTGCAAGCAATTGTTCGATTTAAGCAAATTATTTGAAAACATTACAGATATAACAACGGTAAAGAAAAGTTTTTCCGCTTTTGCGAAAGCAGAGTTATCCTATCGAAGTTCAGATAAAGAGTTTAGTAGTAGAGAGCTTACTGAAAACGACGTGCTTTGGGATTCTTTAAATACCTGTGCAATTCTCGCAAGACGAGAACGTAATCCAACAGCTGAAACAAAAGAGAAATTTGCCAATTTAAATCTTGGCATACGCAGTTTCGGTAGTGCATTCCTAATGACCGGAAATTTCAGAATAGAAGAAGCACTTGCAGCTTCGGCCAGAGTAGCCTATTTGAATGCCATTCTTCTGCAAAAAGAGGTTGTTGAAATCGAATATTATGAAGGTCAAAACATAAGTGAACTCACAATTGAAAAAGCAGATTGGGCATTTTTGAACAGACTAAAACGCCAACCCGATAAATCTATATTTTATTATTGGTACAAGGCTGTAGAACTATTGTAACTTAACGTGAATGGACTTAAAGTATATTATAGAAATCTGTGTCGCTATCGACATCGCAATTTTGGGTATAGCATATCCTATTATCGTGGATAAAATATCCAATATAGGCCACAAGTTTTCATCAAACTATCTGGCTAATGCTTTTGAAAATGAATTTCCGCAGACAAAACTTTTTGGGATATTTCCCGGAAGGTCAAGAAGAATAACAGTATTTGAATGGGTTTTGTTCTTTACAATCGGCTCGTTTATATTCTTAATATTAGACCGTGAACCACTATTTTGGAAGGATAGTTGGATGATGCAAAACTCAGCAAAACTTCTAACGCTATTCTTAACAGTATCATTGGTTGTCATTTTTATTATTTGGTTAGATAAGGTTTCGCTGTACAATGGCAAGTCCACACGTTTGCTTACCTATATAATTTCCGAATACCGAAAGCTAAAAAAAGATCAAGATGATAAATACCATTTTAAGATTATCAATGAACTTGCAATATTTGCCATTAGGACACAGGATAAAGGTTTAGAAGAAACATTGGTTAATTTCTACACGGAAGAATTCAATAATTACCGTGCTAACTTCATTAGACCAAGAGAGGAAGAAAAACCAGATGGATTTGAAAACTTTAAAGTTGAGTTTAATCACGAGTTTCATTATGGTATTAGGGAAATTATAAGAGAAGTTGCCAAAGGTAGAAATGAAGACTTGCAAAGTCTCGAATATTTTGTTGTAAGTGGCGTATGGTTAATGGGACAAGGTATTTTTGAAACCCCCATCTCAAATGACACCTATAAAGAACTTTGGCGCAATGTTGTACTTATATCAAACAATCCCAAATTTGTAGGTAACTATTGGGGTACGGCACATCAATATTTCAATTTTGGATTGCAACGAGTCTTTGGCACAGATTACAATTTTGAGACTAAAAAATATGATAACCAGTCATTAATAGATAAAAGAGACAACGAAAGAAAACGTTTTTTTGAGTTTCACTTGGCATTAGGAGGCTTATTGATTTATCAGAAAAACTATGAAGCCCTTAAAACATTATTTACATACACACAAAACCAGCCACCTAAATATGTTCTGCTGCCTAATAATATGACCGAGATTTTTACGTGGTTCAGTAGCTTTAAAGACGAGTTTGGGAGAGGTAATTACCCTATTGATTTATCATACCCTTTCCCAGGATTGGATAATTTAGGAAACAGAAGGCGTGTTACATTCTACATCTGTCAGTATTTGACGTTGCTTTTTCTAAGGCAGTTTAAATTGCCTAAATACAATACCTACGATAACTTCACAGGACAACCTAATTTACCACAAACCGAAGTGTTAGAACTATTACTGTGGCAAGAATCCATAAATTATTTCAGGTTTTGTTTAAAAAAGGTGTTGAAAGATGAAAATCTCTTAAATACAATATGATATGAAAAAGAAGGAGATAAAGAAGCTAAAAAAGAAGTCATCAAAATTTATTGATGTTCTCGAATCATCACTTGAAGAGGCTATTGAGGCTGCAAGATTAAATGCGGATATTGACTACGAAAAAGAATGGCAATTCTATGAAAAATCTAAAGATGCGATTGTTGGTGCATTAGAAAAATTTGATACCATCCAAAATACTGAGGAGAGTTTTGACGGAGAGCCTACTATTTCCTTCGGTGTAAACGGTACAATGAATTTATTTCAAAAATCTGCATTTACAACTGGAGATATTCCACATCTAAATGCAGACACGATATTATCCCAGCAGATAGTTTACCAGAACATCAATTATTATATTCCCAACGCATTTTTATCAGCTCGGAAAAAACGGTATCTTCTTCGTAAAGAAGATTTAGTAAAAGGGATAGAAAAATTGGGTTTTAATGTGGACAGAGATATTATTGTAGCAATGAATCTTAATATATACGGTATCGATGATTTCCAGAACATTGAGGAACACATTACCCGAGTTCCATCTACAGGACTCAAAAATGTACTATTCGTTTTACCGAAAGCCGATTTGCCTATCTTAAAACATAAAGAACTTGATTTAAGTGAGCGAAAAGAGCATCAACTTGGAATATTGGATGATGATAGAAAAATCTATGGTTCTTTAATTGACCTAACACAAGATGCCAATGCGAAACATAGAGAAAAATGGAAAAATTCAAACATTGATTTTGCAACCGATTTAAAAGTGCAGTTAACTGTAGCTTTTATTACTGAAGTTGTTTGGAAAGCCAATGCTAATGTAGTTCAAATTAATATTGAAACTTCATTAAAGGAACAGGGTATCGTAAACGAGCTGTCTGATATAGAGAAGTTGGTGCCAAAAAAGGAATCTGATGATTGAGTTCAGAAACCCTCATCATATAGAACCACCAGGCGTTTTGCGACAAATTCTATCTCATCCCGCAAATGACACAGAAGTTATTGAACTTGCAGTTTTTCAAGAACATCGTTACGCATTTTTCTATTGGAACAAATGGGTGCAAGAGAAGAAACCTAAGAATCCACCTTGTTTGGTCTCATTGGATTGGCATCAGGATTTATGCTGTCCGTGTGACACAGAAAAAGAATGGCTCGATAAATTGGATTTGACAAGCGATGCAGAAGTTGCTTTGTTTTCTTGGGCCAAATTAGCTGGAAATAACGATGGGCATATTCTGTGTGCGGCATATCTTAACTTGATTGGCGATATTTATGTGCATTGTAGGCAAGAAATGGGACCAAATACTTGGCAAGATGAAGAATTGATAGACACCTATGGCAACAAACACACCATCAAAAAATTCAAAACTTATGAAGGTCTTCAAGATGCACTTTTGAAGTCGTCAGAGTCGTCCGTATTTTTTGATATTGATTTGGATTTCTTTTCAGTAAATAACGGCCTGAGTGATGGCTCGTTCGAATTCACGTATCTTCAGGAAGAAGAAATAAGAACGATGTTAGATAAAGACCATCCGCTAATAAGTTGGATTTTTGAGCGCATAAAAGGGTTTACTATTGCAACAGAACCTGAACATTGTGGTGGGCTTTTAAAAAGCAACAAATTTCTTGACCTAATTAGTGACATTTATTTCAACCCAGAGTTATTTGCACCAAAATGTAATTGGATTTGGAAGCCTAAGTATTAATAATCCACTCAGCACATTCCCCTACATTCCACGCTCGCCTGCTGAAAAAGCAGGCAACCACTTCACTTCGTGAAAAGAGCTTCACTATACAAGTCTTGGACACAATTCCCAATTTCAGCTTTCCATTTCGCTAACCTTTCCCGCTGCGCTGGAAAGGAACACTTCATTCCAGAGCCAAAATCGTGGATTAAGTCCGCTTTTTTAATCGGAAAGCCATCGGCTTGATTTTCTTGACAGGATTTTCGGCGCGGTCTTCTTGAGCCCTCACTCGAAAATCCTTAAAAACCAAACCGCTGTCTTACACATTTTAAGGGGTTTATAATGGATAAAGCCTTTGTTGTTT
>CAJXPE010000200.1 GCA_913057965.1 uncultured Marixanthomonas sp.
GAGATGTAGAGAGGTCTCGTGGGCTCGGAGATGTGTATAAGAGACAGATTTTCTATCAACGTGATGTTTGGAAACAGCTCTTTAACCATCACACAACTATCATCGGACGATGCGTTGTCAACTACAATAATCTCGGTTTCAATATTTTTGGTAGCGCGCTGTACACTTATAATACATTGCTGTAAAAAATAGCGGACGTTATAGTTGAGGATTACTACAGAAAGCTTCAAACTTTATTGGTTTTTTAGAGATGTTTCAAAAGGAATACGATTTACAATACTTCGCCCTAAAGTAACTTCATCTGCATATTCCAACTCATCTCCTACCGAAATTCCGCGTGCGATTGTTGTTGTCACCACACTATAAGGCTCTATTTGTTTAAAGATATAGAAATTTGTCGTATCACCTTCCATTGTAGAGCTTAAAGCGAAAATAAGTTCCTTTATTTTTCCGTTTTTCACTTTTTCTACTAAAGAATGTATCGTCAACTCGCCCGGACCTATGCCGTCCATTGGTGATATTTTACCACCTAGAACGTGATAATGTCCTTTGTACTGGCTTGTGTTTTCTATGGCCATAACATCACGAACATCCTCAACTACGCAAACTATTTCTTCTATTCTGTTTGGGTTTGAACAGATTTCGCACAATGTATTGTCTGAAATATTATGACAATTAGAACAGAAATTAATCTCTTCTCGCATTTTTTGTAAACTTTCTGAAAGCTGCTTGGTCTGGCTTTCGGGTTGTCTTAACAAATGCAACATTAACCGCAAAGCTGTGCGCTTTCCTATTCCAGGAAGCTGAGACACTTCGTTTACTGCATTTTCTAATAATTTTGAAGAAAAATCCATGAGTGTAATATAAAAAAATGCTTCAGAAAAAGAACGCCCCTGAAGCATTTTTCAATACTGTGTTGTTATTTAATTTTTAATAAACTTCTTCGTTACGGTTCCGGTTTCTGTATTGATTCTTACAAAATAAATACCACTATTTAAATTTGAAACTGAAACTGAATGACTTCCAGATATTGAAATATTCGGTTGATAAACAACAAGTTTACCAAGTGTATCAAAAACACGAATATCCGCTTCCAAGTTTTGCGATAGCTTTACATTTAATATATCATTTGCAGGATTTGGATAGACGCTTACGTTCTCTTCTAAAATTTTATCATCTACACCCAATACCGGAGTTTCAAGTGGAGATACCCAAAGTCCTCTTCCGTAGGTCGCAGCATAGAGCATGTTGGTTTCGTTATTGATTTCCAATTCATTGATTTGAACATTTGGAATGTTATTACTATACGGCTGCCATTCAGTAAGTCCTTTATCAATGTAATAAATACCATAATTCATCCCTACATAAAGACCATCGTTTCCGTTATCGTCCCAAACTACAGACAATGCGCTAAAGTTTGGCAGATTTTTCTTGTAGTTTTCCCAAGTTTCACCTCCGTCTTCAGAAACAAATACTTTAGAGCTGCTTGTCGTAGCTACTGCTATTTTATTAGGGTTTGTTGGGTGAATTGTTATATAATTAATAATTCCTCCTGGTAACGAAGTAATTTCCCAGTTAGTAGCACCACCATCAGTAGTTTTATAAATAAGCGCTGATCTACTTGCATACATTATTTGATTATTAGAAGGAGCTATTTTTAAATTGTCCAAGTTGGCTCCAAAACTTTGTGAAATTGACGCCCAGGAGCTTCCTCTATTGGTAGATTTATAAACGCGGTTATACCCTGTATATAATGTTGCCGAAACAGTTGGATCTTGTTCAAAAGGAGTTATCCAGTTTCCTTGAGCTGGAGCATTAAGACCAAAGTAACTAATCCCACCATTGCTTGACCTATATAATGAACCAAATTGAGATGTTCCATATAGATTATTTGAGTTATCATAATCTACAAAACTTTCCATTCCATCTGCTCCCAACCAGTCCCGCCAGCCTTCAACTTCTGTGTAAACAGATGTTCCATTGTCTTGAGACCCCCCAGAAACAATAACATCTTGAGTTTGAGAAACTCCTATTTTATAAAATTGACGAATACCAAGACCTTCTGTTAAATCGGTATAATAATCAGCATTTACATTTCCTGTATCTTCCGCTTTATAAATACCACCGTCTGTTCCTACAAATAACGTTGTTCCTACAAATTCCAGTATATCGACATCGGCATGGCAATATCCTATGTTTGCTCCAGCTGCATTGCTTGGGATCCAATCTGATGTAACATCAAAACTAACCCCACCATCCATTGAGCGCCACGTTAAAATACCAGCAATGTGTACTTCGTTTGCATTTGTTGGGTTTACAGCAACATCCATATCTCTTGGTGCTTGTCCTCTATCATCTTGTGCAATCGTACTATATCCAAAATAGTTATTTCCTGAATGATCTAATTCAGTAAACGTATCTCCTGAATCGATTGAAGAGTAAAACCCTCCAAAAAGACCATTTGAGGCCTCTAAAACATACACAACAGAATCATCATCGGCTGAAACACCTATCATTTTGGGACCGTTACTAAATCCTCCAACTTGAGTAAAAGTAGCTCCGCCATCAATAGATTTATGAAACCCTATTCCAGAAGCATATACAACAGAAAGATCTCCTGGTTTAAATTCAATATCAAAGCTATTAGGATCTGTAGTTACTTGGTCCCAGTTAGAACCACCATCAGTTGTTCTATATGTCCCCGCATTTTCTGAAGATGCAAATATCATATTACTATCAGTAGGGTTTATAAGTATTTTATTAATTAGGGAATTACTTATGTCTGCCAGTAGGGTCCAAGTAGCTCCTGCATCTTCAGATTTAAAAATCATCCCACTTGTTGAACCAAAATAATAGGTGTTAGAATCGGTTGGATCTATTGCAACCGAATACACGCTTAAATTCGTGAAATTATCATTTAATGGCATCCAATCTTGGCCACCGTTTGTGCTTTTCCAAACCCCTCCTGTATTAGCACCAATAATCATAGTGTCAGTATTTGTCTCATCCACTGCAATTGCAGTAATTCGGCCAACGCCCGGGTTCCATCCCGAAGTTGCGTTCCAACTTGTCGGTCCTAGTTCAGTCCAGTTATCATTTAAAACTTCTCTCGAATCTGCCGTTTTATTCAAGTATGCGTTGTATCGTTGTAGTTCTTTTATGTTTTCAGTAACTGATGGTAAATATTCATTTTCATTTTGAAGCCGTACTGCATTGTATTCCCAACGCTTAAATTGTTTGTAACCACTTCCTCTACCTTTATCTTTATTG
Source organism: uncultured Marixanthomonas sp. (assembly GCA_913057965.1). GTDB lineage: Bacteria > Bacteroidota > Bacteroidia > Flavobacteriales > Flavobacteriaceae > Marixanthomonas. Next base: position 3,271 of record CAJXPE010000200.1, read on the forward strand.
GCAAAATAAGCTTCGGCACTGTCAATAACATCTTGAACTTTATAAGTACCAGCATCGATCATTTTTAAATATTCTTGAGAAAAGGAGGTGTTTATAACAAAAGTACAAACAGCAAAAAGTAAAAGTTTAAAGCGCATATTTACAAGGAGTTAAATAATGAAAAATTCTTTTTTAAAAAAGTGCTTAAATATACTTAAAAATAAAGTTTCATAGCTCGTTAAACTTTGTATTTTTGAATCAATCTTACTTTAAGCTAATAGTTTTATGCAACCATTACACATTCTTTTATTAATTGGTGGATATTTTGGTGTTTTAATGCTTATTTCATATTTCACAGGAAAGAACGACAGCAATGAAGCATTTTTTAAAGCCGAAGGAAAATCCCCTTGGTATGTTGTTGCATTCGGAATGGTTGGCGCATCGCTTTCTGGCGTCACATTTATTTCGGTTCCCGGGTGGGTAAAAGATTCCCAGTTTAGCTATATGCAGGTAGTTTTGGGATACTTAGTAGGATATCTTGTGATTACGTTTATTCTTCTGCCGATTTATTACAGAATGAATGTCACATCTATTTACCAATACCTAAATAATCGCTTCGGAAATGTAAGTTATAAAACAGGTGCTTTTTTCTTCTTTGTTTCACGGGTTTTAGGCGCTTCATTCCGATTATTTTTAGTTGCTACCGTATTACAATACTTCGTGTTCGAAGCTTGGAACGTCCCTTTTTTCGTGACCGTAATATTATCGATACTATTAATATGGATATATACAGCGCGTGGAGGAATTAAGACCATTGTATGGACCGACACCCTGCAAACGCTGTTTATGCTAGGCTCGGTTATCGTCGCTATTTATTTTATTAAGGCGGAATTAAATTGGACTTTTTCTGAATTATTTGCTGCTCCAGAAATCGCCCCTTACACCAAAACATTTTTTACGGATAGTTTTCTAGACGCTAATTATTTCTGGAAATCATTTTTTGGCGGTATGTTTATCACCATCTGTATGACAGGACTCGATCAAGATATGATGCAAAAGAACTTAACGTGCAAAAGCTTGAAAGATGCTCAGAAAAACGTGCTTTCCTATAGTTTTGTTTTCATTCCTGTAAACCTATTGTTCCTATTTTTAGGAGCCTTGCTTTTTGTATATGCCGAACAAAACGGAATAAGCGTCCCTATGTTGGATGGAAAAGAAAAAACAGACCTCCTCTTTCCTGAAGTAGCACTTAACGGCTCTATGGGATTGGGCCTTAGTATTATTTTTATTCTTGGGCTAATAGCAGCAGCCTACTCTAGTGCAGATAGTGCGCTAACCTCGTTAACCACCAGTTTTTGTATTGACTTTTTAGGGATTGAAAGAAAAGAAGTAAAACACCAAACCAGCATCCGTAAAAAAGTGCACATTGGTGTAAGTGTGTTACTCGTAATTGTTATAATTGCTTTTAAATACTTATTAGATAGCAGCGTAATCGACTTGCTACTAAAAGCAGCTAGTTACACCTATGGACCACTCTTAGGTCTCTTTGCTTTTGGGATATTCACAAAAATGCAGGTGAAAGACAAATGGGTGTGGTTGGTTTCAATTATTTCTGTTGCACTAACATTTATAATAGGAAGCATTCCGCCAGAATACATCGGTGGCTATCACTTTAACTACGAATTGTTAATTGTAAACGGCGGACTAACCTTTTTAGGTTTAATATTGATTAGAAGCAAGCAAGACTAAAGTACATGCAACTTCACTTTCAATATTGTTTTCTTTCAGTAGCTTATAAAATTCTGGATTTTCAGTTCCAGGATTAAAGATTACCCGGTTTGGTTTTAAGGAAATAATATAATCGTAATACTCCTCTTGCCGTTTTGCATTTAAATACAAGGTAACCGTATCAATATTTTCAAAATTTTCTTTTTCAGTGGTTATTTCTATGCCGGCCACTTCCCCTTTTCTTAATCCTACAGCTTCAACAGGATGATTGTTGTCTACCAATCTATTTATAGCAAGGTTTGAATACCGTGACGGCTTTAAACTAGCGCCTAATACAAGTGTTTTTTTCATTGTTTTCTTTTTCTAAATAGAATATACAATCGCTTTACTTCAACTTTCGCTAAAACTATGTTAAAAAGAAAAATTCGTGTAACAATTCTAAAATGGACTCGTCTATTGAATAGAAATATTTCTGACTTTGTTGTGAAAATTTTTACGTCTGTCTCTTATACACATCTGACGCTGCCGACGACTCCTTACGTGTAGA
>CAJXPE010000201.1 GCA_913057965.1 uncultured Marixanthomonas sp.
AGCGTCAGATGTGTATAAGAGACAGATCTATACGTATTAACACGTATTCTTATTTGTATTATTTTTTGCAAATTTGGATTGTATTTCAGTTGGGATTAGAAATTGAAATGCAACTCCTCACTTAAAGTCCCTTAATCGCTCAAACATTATAATGATGTTAATTACTGTTTAGTAGAATAGTAATTAATTATAAATGATCAAGATACCAAATTAGTTGATCATATTATTGAAGGCATCACAATATTAATAGGTATATATATTAATAGTGTGAATTTTTAAACCAATATAAATTAATTAGTAACTAAATTTTTAAATTATGAAAAAAGTAATGTTAGGCGCAGCAGCGCTAATGATTGGAGCTATAGGCTTCGCACAAACCCCAGTAACCGATAGTAGTGGGGGAGGATCAACTAATACTGCTGATTTAGCCCAAGAAGAAGCTACTCTACCCGGGGCTCCTGCAACGGCAAACAGAAACCGTACCATACAAGGTGGAACCGATAACATCGTTGAAGTTGGTCAAGTTGGTACACGCCAGTCAGTATACACTCGACAGGTAAACGGCTCTGGTACAGGAGGAAATGACGCTAGAGTAATGCAAACTGGTCTTGTAACTCCAGGAGTAAGTGGAGAACGTAATATGGCTGAAGTTTTACAGGATGGTACAACAAACGATTCAGACATTGATCAAAATGGGGATAGAAACAACGCTGTATCTCATCAAGGTCAAAATGACGATGGAAGTGTGAGCAACAGAAGTTATATCCGTCAAGGAGCTAATGGTGCTCAAAAAGCAGAACGCAACGCTGCTGCTGCTTATCAGGACGGTAATAGAAACCAATCTAGAATCATCCAAACTTTTGACAAGAACTCGGCTTGGACCATGCAAAATGGTGATGATAACAAATCCAGAATTAATCAAAATGCTGCACCTAACGGAACGTTTGGTCACAGAGCTTTAGTTACTCAAATTGGTGATGCTAACCAAGCAGATATTGATCAAAATTCTGGTGCAGGAGCTGAAAACGAAGCAGAAATTCACCAACTTGGTAATGGAAACATTGGTCAACAAACACAAACGACAGATGTAGCTGCGGGTCCTAATCAGGGTAACGATGCGTTGATTAACCAAGGAGATGATAGTAGATGGGATAACTCTGCACTTAAGGGTTCAATTTATGCTTCTTTAGAAGCGGTTCAAAATGATGGTGGTCCTTCAAATGGAGATAATTCTTTTAACGGAATAGCCATTCAAAACCAAGGTGGTAGCTTGAACGTTGCTGAGTCTCATCAATTTGGTGCTGATGCTCCACAAGGAAGCAACTTTTCTGAACAACTTCAAGGTATGAATGATGCAACTAGTAGAAATAACGATGCATACATTGTTCAAAATGCGTATGGTAACGTAGCTGGTGGAAATAACTATGCATATCAGGCTCAAGATGGTGATAACAACAAAGCGGGTATTTCACAACGAAATAATGGACACCAAGCTGCTCAAATGCAAGATGGTAACGATAACGAGACATATTCTACTCAAAGAGGTGCTGGACATCGTGTAAACACTAATCAATGGGGTGATGATAACCATTCAACCACTGCACAATCAGGAAGTATGAATGTTTCTTTGGTAAATCAGACTGATGGTCAAAGCTCAATTGTTGAACAAGGTTTGGCAGTTCCAAATCCTAACAGCAGCAATTCTGCTCATATCTATCAAGCTGGTCCTGGCGGTGGAATGGATCCAGGTATGTCTTTTGGCTCTAACGCAGCTCCAGGAGCTTTGCCAAACCTTGGTGCTTTAAACCTTTCTCCACTATAATAGTTTAATCCTTCGAAATAATTCGGAGACGATTAACCTTGATAGTTTTGAAATAGATTTTAATAAAAAGAGGGCAATTTTACGCCCTCTTTATTATATAGATAAAATTATTTTTAATACCTTTAAATAACTATTAAAATAATACTAAGTTATTATGAAAACAATAGATAACATATGGAAACTGGGGATGGCATTGGCTATTTTTCTAACGGCACAAGTAGGAATATCTCAAACATACACAGGAAATAACGCTAACAATACAGCGCCTACGGCTCAAGAGATTGAAGACGAAATTGTTTTAGAGAATGAACAAGTTACACCAGAGGTACTTTCTGCGATTGGCATTGGCACAAGGCTTAACCCACGAAATGCGACTGTTCAAGGGAATCAAGTTTTTATAGAGCAAGTAGGCGATTTTAATGAAGCGCAAGTAACGACAAGAACAAATGCCAGTGATATTAGTTTAGAACAACGAGGAAACTCTAATTTTTCTTCCTTAAACTATACTGCTAATACTGCAATTGCAGATATTGTTCAAAATGGGAATAACAACCAATTAAAAGATTTTGTGAATCAGCCGGGTGCAGATATTTCGATAGATTTGATACAAGAGGGGAATGGCTTAAATTTTGAAAGAAATGGGGCTAATAATTTAACCAAGTCCATTCAGTTCCGGCAAACGGAATCTACCCCAAACCTTATTATTAGAAGTTTTTTTTAATAAATTTATTTGCCTTTGTCATACCTACATATAGCTAAATTATGTTTATTACTGGTTACATTCTTCTTTGTAACCAATGTACAAGCGCAATTCTACAATAAAGAGGTTGTCGCAAAAATTAAGGTGGAAAAGAACAGCGAATTTCTTTCCTTTACTGCCACCGCTGAAAATATTACTCCCTCAGATTACAATTTACGCTACGATTTTATGGTGTTTAACACTGAAAAAAACGGGGAAATCACGAAAGAAAATGTAGAGGACCGTTTTTTTATTAAAGCAAATGAAAAGTTATTATTTCCTACAATAACAATTAATTACAATGTTGAGGGAAAGATTATTTTAGTACTATTGTTATACGATGGAGAAGATAAGCCTATTGGTCAAGATCGTATTGTATTGGAAAATGGAGGACAAAGCGATGTGCAAAACTTGATTCAAAAACCAGTTCAGAAAGCGGTATCTCAAGATCAGGCAGCACCACAAGATGGGTTTGTAATTGGAGGTCTAGTTACCGAAAACACATTAACCAAAGCAGGTAGGGATTTTTACCGGTATTTTTATGCCGAATATTACAACAAACAAATTAAGACAACAAAAAATATTGAAATTGAAGAAGTACCTGGCCGTTTCCGAAACACACGTATTTCAGTAAAAGTAGCAGACCAATTGGTATGGCGATTTTTTTCCCAACCCAAAAAAAGCTTTTTAAAGGAAATGGCAGATATTGCATTAAATAGATCAATTGCTTATTTACAACAATTAGAGAAGCAAAAAGAAACTTTTATACATTATTGATTATGAAAAATAAACTACTATTAGGTCTTTTTTTAATGGTTGGTACTATGTGCTTTTCTCAACAGTATAGTTATCAGCCACTAAACCCTGCGTTTGGCGGAAGTTATGTAAACTATTCATGGTTGTTGAGTTCTGCAACTGTCCAAAATGGATATACAGCACCTGGTAGCGAAAGGGAACAACAATCTGATCTTGATCAATTTGGACAATCGTTGAACAGCCAAATTTTAAGCCAAATTTCAAGAACATTATTACAACAGCAAATTGATGGAATAGGAAATTTTGACGAGCCAGGAACCTTTACATTTGGTTCTTTAGCTGTAGAAGTTTTTGAGACCGGAGAAGGATTAGTTATTAATATATTGGATACCTCCACCGGCGAAACAACACAAGTGGTAGTTCCTAATTAAAATAAAATTTATGGATAAGTTGTTTAAATTGGTTTTAATGGCCGGTTTTTTCTTTTTATATTCTTGCGGTGCGTATTTCAATCAGCCCTTGGACCAACAAAAGGCGCGTACAGGTGAGTTTTCTCTTACTACAAAATCATTGCTTGATTTGCCCGAAGCGGCAAAACCTGTTGAGGTCGCCGTGTATAATTTTAGCGACCAAACAGGACAATACAAAGCGATAGAGAATGGGAGTACTTTTAGTACGGCAGTAACACAGGGTGCTACCACTATTTTAATAAAAGCACTAGAAGACTCTGGTTGGTTTATACCAATTGAACGGGAAAACTTGAGTAATCTCTCTACGGAGCGAAATATCATTAGAAACACGAAACAGGAATATATTAAAAACCTGAATCCCAATGAACCGCCATTACCACCTTTATTATATGCAGGATTATTATTGGAAGGAGGAATTGTTTCTTACGATACCAATATTGTAACCGGTGGGGTTGGAGCTCGGTATTTTGGTGTAGGAGGTTCGGCCAAATACAGACAGGATAGAATTACTGTATACTTACGAGCGGTTTCTACTAATAACGGAGAAATTTTAAAAACGGTATATGTTTCAAAAACTATTTTGTCTCAAGCAATAGATGCTAGTTTTTTCCGATTTGTAAAATTTCAACGTTTATTTGAAGCTGAGACGGGTATTACGAGAAATGAACCCGTACAAATTGCTGTAAAAGATGCGATTGAAAAAGCAGTTCATGATCTTATTTTAGAAGGAATTAAGGAGCGATTTTGGTCAACAAAACAGGGAGCTGATACCAATAAGCAATTGGTAGAAGACTATGTAAATGAAAAAGAAAAAGAAGAATCAATTGAATTGTATAATAGGGTTTTTAAAACCCGTACTGCCAAAAGTAATTTAAGTCTTATAGGAGGCGTATCGCTAATCGATGCGGATTATTCCAAAAAGGTTCCCCGTGTATTGGCACGTTTAGGATATCAAAGATCAATTACTAAAAATATAGGGTATGGAATCTCAACTTCTATATTGCAATTGGATAGTGGTAATCAATTTTCAGAAACATTTAGCGAATTAAATTTAAATGGCTATTTAAACCTCTTGCCTGATGATGATTTGGGGCCTTATGTCTATGCTGGAGCCGGAGGAGTCTTTAATGTGAGTGCACAATCTAATGTAAACCCAGATACATTTTTTAAAATGCAATATGGGGCTGGATTAAAGTATTACTTATCACAACGAATAGGCCTAAAACTCTTTGCAGAGCATAACATTGTTTTCAGTGATGAGGTAGATTATATTGAAAACGGAAAAAGAAATGATTTTTACTTTAATTTCGGTCTTGGGCTGGACTATTATTTTGATTTTTAGAAGAACGTAAATTAAGCAACTTAGAAGATGAAAACTAAATACTATTATATTTATAGCCTACTGTTATTCCTTGCACTGTATAGTTGTAATGAAGATACATTAGATATTGAACGAAAGGGATCAATAATAGGAACCGTATTTGATGAAGAAAGCGGCGACCCATTAGAAAACGTGCAAATTTCTACAAACCCTGCTTCTACTACCACTACCACAGATGCAGAGGGTAAATTTTCTATTATAGATATTCTAATTGACGATTATTCAGTGCAAGCAGAGTTAGAAGGATATCGAACTGGTTTTGAGCCAGTAAATATCTGTCTCTTATACACATCTGACGCTGCCGACGACTCCTTACGTGTAG
>CAJXPE010000202.1 GCA_913057965.1 uncultured Marixanthomonas sp.
CGTCGGCAGCGTCAGATGTGTATAAGAGACAGATATTAGTGTTTTCTAATATTCCACTTACTACCGTTTTAATTGCTTCGTTTTTATAACTTTTGTTTACCGAAATATCTTTTAGCCAATTTTCTTTAAAATAAAATGTATAATCGGTTATCCTTTCAATTTTTAATAGCGCCTCTTTTAAGTTTATATTGTTAAATTCTACCGTAATATTATCTTTAGTTTGCCCTACCATATTGTGGACAGAAAAAACAATGAAGATTAGAACTATTGAGAGTTTTTTTATCATAAATAAATAGAGGTCATTTTTTAATTTACACCTTTGTTTCTTTGTCTAAATATTGAACAATTTTTAGCATAAAGGCATCCCGATTAGATCTATACAAGCTTTTATTCGTTTTATAATACTCGCGTATTACATCCTTCTTCTCTGGAAGTGCTTTTCGTAAATCGCTTATTGTCTTTATATTATGGTACGCTTTGTTGTGTGATACCAAATAAAAATTATCATTAAAAAAACGATACTCCACTAGGCCATTAACCACTTTTTCTCTTTTTTTCTTTACATGCTTTATATATAAGTCAAGAGAAGTACCTTTATAAGCAACTTCAAAAAAATTATTCCCTTCTAAATTAAAATCTAAACTGTCTAGTTGAATAAAATCGTGGTTATCTATTGAGAAAGAGGAAACCTTACCGGCAATTAATTCTATATTAAATATTTTTAAATTATCATTTGATCTTGTTACCAACTTATCGCCGTATACATCATATTTTAAAGGAACATCGGCATAAAATTGACTATCGTAAGTTAATGTTCCTTTTGTAAAGTTATATCCTTCAAAATACCTGTATGTTCCATCGGTGTTTAAGTAAGGGTCTTTAAATTGTTTTCCATTGTAGAGACCAGTATTTTCTAAACCTACAATAGTATCATACGAGATATAGATATCGCTTTTAGTCTTCGATTGTGAAAAAGATTTTAAACAAAACGAAAGAAGGAAAAAAATAAGTAAATGTAGTTTCATGCAGGTTTACTGTTGCAATTTAACTTTAAAATTAGTCAAAAACATTTTAATAAAAAATTAACGAACTAGTAATTTACCCTAAATAGACATAACATATTATCATTCAACTGCTTTAACACAATAACATACTTATTATAACTTTTCACTATTACTTTTTTTATAAATTATATACAGTTAAAGTTTTAAAAATACTCATAACACTTTTCTGTATGGTATTGTTATACTTAACGCTAAATAAAAATTTGTATGGTTTTACTGACTTCGAAGACCGATAGTATCATCCTAAAAGAGAATTGATAAAACTTAGTTTTTATGGTAGGCTTCTGTAGCTAGTCAAATTTTAATATGTATATTTCTCATATATGAAACCAGCCACCGTAGCCCAGCTTAAAAAAGAATTAAAATTTCGATCTTCGGATGAATTGGAAGAGCTCTGTCTTCGTTTGGCTAAATTCAAAAAAGAAAATAAAGAGCTGCTTACCTATTTATTGTTTCAATCGCATAATGAAGAAGAGTATATTGAAAGTGTAAAACTAGCTATCAATGAAGGATTTTCAGAAATAAACACTAATAGCTACTATTATATGAAGAAAACCATTCGGAAAATATTACGAATGGTTAAAAAATACATTCGATATTCAAAAAAGAAAGAAACAGAAGTAGAACTCCTTTTGTATTTTTGCGAACAGTTAAAAAGCTTGAAACCGTCTATAAAAAGAAATAAAACATTGACAAACCTTTATGAACGGCAATTAATATTAGTAAAGAAGCGAATTAATGAGCTGCACGAAGATCTGCAGCACGATTATACCCTAGAAATAGAAGAACTGAATTTATAAAAACTATTATGACAACGATATATCACAACCCAAGATGCAGCAAATCTCGACAAACTCTTCAGTTATTAGAAGATAAAAATGAAGATTTGAACATTGTAAAGTATTTAGAGGAACCGCCATCTAAAGCGGAGTTGAAAGAAATCCTTAATTTACTAAACATTAAACCCATTGCATTAGTGCGTAAAAATGAACAGGTTTGGAAAGACAACTATAAAGGAAAAGACCTAACACAAGAAGAAATAATAGACGCTATGATAGAAAACCCCAAGTTAATAGAGCGTCCTATTATTGTAAAAGACAATAAAGCTACTATTGGCAGACCTCCAGAGAATGTATTGAATATATTATAGGTACAGTTTTTTATTTAACAGAATTTTAAGGAAACCAGACTAAACCCACGTGTATTTTCGCAGTCAAACCCTGTAAAACCGACTATGAAACTATACCATCTTGTACTTGCGTTGCTTTGCAGTACATTTTTACTAGCCCAAAATCAAAAGCCTAATTCCATAACCGTGACCGGAAAAGTTATAGAAGCCGGTTCAAATATACCCTTAGAGTATGCAACCGTGTCTCTTTCTGATGCACAAGGAAAAGTTGCTAATGGAGGGATTACCGATACCAAAGGTATGTTCTCCCTTAAGGTTCCACCTGGTGTCTATACTGTTAAATATGAGTTCATTTCGTATGAAACAAAAGAAATACCCAATAAGAACTTTACTAAAAACACAACCCTTCCTACTGTTTCGTTAGCAGTAGATACGGAAAGTTTAGACGAAGTAGTTATCCGTGCCGAAACTACCGAAGTACAAGTAAGACTCGATAAAAAAATCTACAATATTGGTAAGGATCTTACCACAAGTGGTGCGACAGTAAGCGATGCCTTAAATAATGTTCCCTCTGTAAATGTAGATGTAGAAGGTGCCATTAGTTTACGTGGTAACGAAAACGTACGTATTTTAATTAATGGAAAACCGTCTGCCATTGCAGGTTTTGGCTCCACCGATGCGCTACGTCAACTGCCTGCCGAAGCCATTGAACGTGTAGAAGTTATCACCTCTCCTTCTGCTAGGTATGATGCTGAAGGTACCGCAGGGATTCTAAACATTATTCTGAAAAAAGAAAAAACTTTGGGATTAAATGGTTCTTTTTCAGCGAATTTAGGTGTTCCTACAAGTAGTGGTGTCTCTGGAAACATCAATTTAAGAACTGATAATTTCAATATTTTTAATACCACAAGCATTCGCTATCGCGATGCACCAGGAAATGCCTTTTTCAATAATCAATATTTCCCTACAACTTTCACAGACCCAGATACAGGTGAAGAGGTAACAACAGACCCAACCTTCGATCGAGTTATTGAAGATAGAGATTATGAGCGTTTAAACAGAGGATTCAACACCAATTTAGGAATTGAATATTTTTTAACTGAAAGCTCTTCCATTACTGCTAGCGGGTTTCTTCGCTTGGGTGATGATGAAGATTTAACTACCAACAACGCGAGAAAATTCAGCGACGGAACATTGCAAGAAACAACCGTTAGAGAAGAACTGGAAACCGAAGAAGATCAAAGCTATCAACTTTCATTAAACTATGTAAATAATTTTAATGATGAAGGGCACAAACTTACTGCAGATTTTCAATATGAAAACGATGAAGAAGAAGAACGATCTTTTATTACTGAAAGACGCCTACAACCCTCTCCTTTTGATTTCCCTTCTGAAGATATTTTGAATAAAGAAACACAGGAAGAATACCTTATTCAAGCTGATTATGTATTGCCAATTGGCGAAAATGCACAGTTTGAAGCAGGATATCGTGGTAATTTTGAAAATGAAATAACCGATTATACGTTAAATCAAGAAAACTCAACTGGTGTTTTTGTTCGGAATGATACGCTTTCAAACATTTTTGATTATACCGAAAACGTAAACGCGGTTTATACACAATACGGAAACAAATTTGGTAAGTTCTCTTTCTTATTAGGACTACGTTTGGAAAACACGCAACTAAAAGGTGAAATACAATCAAGCCTTGATGAAGATGCGTTTTCTGAAGCGCTGGGTGTAGACATCGATACCAACTTCGATAAAAACTATTTGGGGCTCTTTCCTACCGTAAACTTAATTTACGAAATAGCAGAACGTGAAAATATAACTTTAGGATACAATAGAAGGATTAACCGTCCAAGAGGTTGGTTTATCAATCCCTTTCCCTCAAGATCGAGTGTTACCAACGTATTTCAAGGTAATCCTGATCTAGATCCAGCGTATGCAAGTGCCTTCGATTTAGGGTATTTAAAACGATGGGACAAATTAACCCTTACATCTTCTATTTACTATCAACACGAAACGGATTCGTTTGAGCGCATTCAAGAGCAAACTGGACAAGTTATAAACGGTGTAAATGTAGTACGGACTATTCCTATTAACCTTTCAACCAATGAGCGCTACGGGTTTGAAGCTGGGATACTGTATAACCCTTTAAAATGGTTACGCCTTAATGGTAGCTTTAATTACTTCAACTTTAAAAGTGATGGAAGCTTCAACGGGATAGAATACGGAACCGAAAATAATAGCTGGTTTGCCCGTGCAAGTGCCAAAGTGAGCTTACCTTGGAAAATAGATTGGCAAACAAACGGATTTTATAGAGGACCTAGAAATAACGCTCAAACTGAAACTGAAGGGATTTTATCTATTAACCTAGCGTTTAGTAAAGACATTATGGATGATAATGGAACCATAGGTTTAAATGTAAGTGATTTGCTAAACTCTCGTAAAAGGAATTCATTCACTACCACAGATTCTTTTACAAGTGAAAGTGAATTTCAATGGAGACAACGCAGTGTAAATCTATCGTTCACATATCGATTCAATCAGAAAAAACAACGCGAACGTAACCGCGATCAAGGAGAAAATGGTGATGAAGGAGGAGATTTTGAAGGTTAAGAGTATTCCTCTATTTAGATACAAAAAAAGGAAGCTAAAATTAGCTTCCTTTTTTTATTATATATTTTTTTAAAGCTTACGCTTCTTCTTTTTCTTTCTTTTTTGCTTCACGCTTAAGTTTCCAACTTTCGTATAATGAACCTCCAATCCAATATGGAAGAATAGAAACTAAAAATATCATTAACCAAAAACCAATGGTTAAAATTACTAGAAATGCTAAAAAGCCTAAATATTGGTCAAATTCGAACATAACAACGCGTGTTTTTTAATTATATGGGTCAAAGATAATAGGTTTTTTTCGAAAATAACAATAAAAGCCACCTATTTATTCACACATAATTAACGCCTTGTTTTTGAGTAAAGCCCCTGTTTTAACTACCTTTGCGTAGTTTCTTAAAAAATTAAATTTCAACCAATTATGGATTACAGAATAGAAAAAGATACGATGGGCGAGGTAAAAGTACCTGCCGATAAATTGTGGGGAGCACAAACAGAACGCTCTCGAAACAACTTTAAAATTGGTAAACCAGCAACTATGCCTTTAGAGATTGTCTATGGTTTTGCCTATTTGAAAAAAGC
>CAJXPE010000203.1 GCA_913057965.1 uncultured Marixanthomonas sp.
GTGGGCTCGGAGATGTGTATAAGAGACAGAAATTATATTCAACATCTGCATCAGGTTTTAGCTCTGGTAGTTTATCAAAAAACACAGGTTTATCTAAAAGTAAATGTAATAAGATCAGTTCCATATTACTCCAATCTTCTTGACGTTTTAAAAATCCTTTTTCAATATCAAACTTTTCTAAAAATGCCAAAATTTCTACGCGAAGTTTTTTCAAATTTATTGTTTTGGATAATTCAATTGCAATTTCAGTATGTTCGTTAAAATGTTCAACTATCGCCGACCGCATTTCTAATAGAATTGATTCCGTAGTATTTTTCCTTGAAAGTTCTGGATGAACAAACCAATTACTGAAGAATAATATTTTAGGATATTCAGAGTTTAGCTTTTCTTTTTCAAGTATCTGTCTAATATTGGTGAAAAAAAACGATACTTTTTCTTTCGTCAAAACATTGCCTTGAGTAAAATCAGAAATATATTTTAATGTATGTTCCATTTTTTTGTCAAATGCATTACAACATAAGTATAAACGCTATTGTGTCTATATCCTATCCATTTTTTATTCAAAAAAAGTAAGGGGAGTGTTTCAAATATACCCAATAAAGCCAAATCACAAAACCAACCTTCTTTTTGTGCTATTCTTGGCTCTTGGCTCTTGGCTCTTGCACCCTATAGTCAAAAACATCTTATTTACGTAACGTATGCTATACCAATAGTCAACTAATCCAACCAATCTTTAAAAAGGCACCTCATTATCATCATCCGGTGGTAAGTCGTTGTTCATGGAGCTACCAAAGGCTTCGTCTGCTGAGGGCAGACTATCGGTTCTAAAGGTATCGTCGTTGGCGGCGTCGTTCATTCGGGAATGGATTTCATTAGGAACATTAAAACGTTCCAAGTTTTCGAAACGTCCTAGATGACCCACAAAACGCAAGCGTATTTCATCCAACCCACCGTTACGGTGTTTGGCTACGATAAATTCTCCTTGTCCTTGGGTGGGGGTGCGTTCTTCATCGTCCCATTCATCAATTTTGTAGTATTCGGGACGGTAAATAAACGATACAATATCGGCATCTTGCTCAATGGCTCCAGATTCCCGAAGGTCGGAAAGTAACGGGCGTTTGCTTCCGCCACGGGTTTCCACCGCACGAGATAATTGGGATAAGGCAATTACGGGTACGTTTAATTCTTTTGCCAAGGCTTTTAAGTTTCGGGAAATGGTTGAGATTTCTTGCTCCCGGTTTCCGCCGTTTTTGTTCCCTCCTGCTGTCATTAATTGCAGGTAATCGACCATAATCAATTTAATACCGTGTTGTGAGGAAAGTCGTCTGGCTTTTGCTCGTAAATCGAAAATGGAAAGCGAAGGGGTGTCATCGATAAACAAAGGTGCTTTCTCCAGCCCTTTTACTTTTACGTTTAACTGTTCCCATTCGTGTTTTTCCAAGTTTCCGGTACGTAGTTTTTCGGAACTCAATTGTGTTTCTGAAGAAATCAATCGCGTGATTAACTGTACCGAGGACATTTCCAAAGAAAAGAATGCCACTGGAATATTATGATCTACCGCAATGTTACGCGCCATAGACAAGGTCAAGGCCGTTTTACCCATACCCGGACGGGCGGCAATAATGATTAAATCACTGGGCTGCCAACCGGAGGTTAGTTTATCAATATCTTCAAAACCGGAAGGAATACCAGAGAGTCCCTCTCTATTGGCAATTTCCTCAATTTTTTTCTTCGCTTGAATTACTAATTGCTGCGCTGTTTCTGAAGAACGCTTTATATTTCCTTGCGTAATTTCGTATAATTTGGATTCTGCAGTATCCAATAAATCAAAAACATCGGTCGTTTCATCGTACGAATCTTCAATAATTTCATTTGAAATTTTAATCAAACTCCGTTGAATAAACTTTTGAAGAATGATACGCGCATGAAACTCAATATGTGCCGATGAAGACACTTTTTGAGTCAATTGAACGAGGTAAAATTCGCCTCCTGCTACTTCAAGCGTTGCGTCCTTTTTTAATTGGGACGAAACGGTTAATAAGTCCACCGGCTCACTGTTTTCAAAGAGTGTATGGATGGCTTCAAAAATACGTTTGTGCGCATCTTTATAAAATACATCGGCATGCAGAATATCGATTACCTCATCGACTCCTTTTTTATCAATCATCATCGCTCCAAGAACAACCTGCTCTAAATCAATAGCTTGCGGAGGAAGTTTTCCTTTCTCTAAGGAAATAACCTGAGAAGATTTCGATTTATATTTAGCTTGTTGTTGTACTTTTTCCATAAGGCGAATGTAAAGAAAATGTTAACTGAAACACGTGAATTAAAAGTTTCGATGTTAACTAGTCATCAACAATTGAACTGTTGATAACTTGAAATTATTGTTAATAAGGTACAAAAAAAACCGAAGACGAACCTCCGGATTTTTGAAAGGGTTGCTATAATTGAAGTTAGCCTTTAAAGACTCCCATCTCGGAATATTTTTCCATTCGAAGATTGACCAAATCGGTTGGTGATAAGATTTTTAATTCCTCATATACTTTTTCTATGGTCTTAGAAACGGTAGAAAAAGTTTTTTCACGATTGCTATGAGCACCACCTAATGGTTCCTTTATTATCGTATCGATTACCTTTAATTTTTTGGCATCTTTGGCAGTTAAGTTCAATGCTTCAGCAGCTTGTTCTTTGTGATCCCAGCTTCTCCATAAGATAGAAGAGCAGTTTTCTGGTGAAATTACAGAATACCATGAGTTTTCGAGCATCATCACCCGATCGCCAACACCTATTCCTAAGGCACCACCACTTGCTCCTTCTCCAATTACAATTACTATAATTGGCACTTTAAGACGGGTCATTTCCATTATATTCCGTGCAATGGCTTCCCCTTGTCCGCGTTCTTCTGCTTCCAATCCGGGATAGGCTCCAGGTGTATCGATAAAAGTAACTACAGGAAGTCCAAACTTTTCGGCAGATTTCATTAAGCGCAAGGCTTTACGGTATCCTTCAGGACTAGCCATCCCAAAAT
This sequence comes from uncultured Marixanthomonas sp., assembly GCA_913057965.1. Lineage (GTDB taxonomy): Bacteria > Bacteroidota > Bacteroidia > Flavobacteriales > Flavobacteriaceae > Marixanthomonas. The sequence goes on from CAJXPE010000203.1 coordinate 3,029, forward strand.
TACGGTACTGTCTCGTTTTGGTATTATATCCTTTTTGTTGCCCGATAAACATATAGCTTTGATCGCCAATTTTCCCTAGACCACCTACCATGGCTTTATCGTCTTTAAAATTACGATCGCCGTGTAGTTCCAAAAAAGAATCCCCACAAATGGCTTTAACATAATCCATAGTATAGGGACGGTTGGGATGACGAGACAACTGAACACGTTGCCAAGGAGTTAAGTTTTTATAAACCTCCTTTTTCGTTTCCTTTAATTTTTTCTCAATCTGCTTACAGGTATTGGTAACATCTACTTCGCTGTCAGTTCCAATTTGGCATGCTTTCTCGTACTGTTCCTGTAAGTCCTTAATTGGTAATTCAAATTCAAGATATTCCATAGTATCTTTAGATTGTAGTTTTTTGCTTAGCTTACAAAGATAAAATTTTGTTTTTAGGTATTGGGCAATCGCCTTTTTTTTCTTTGCAATCTATTTTTAATAATTCCATTGGCGATTACCGTTACTATAATAATGGCAGCTCCGTAATAAAACTCCGTATTCATATGTTCTGAATCGCCCAAAATTAGCAATGCTAAAATAATTCCGTACACTGGCTCTAGGTTTACCGTCAGCATTACGGTATAAGGACTTATCCATTTCATTACGTGTACCGAAGCCAAAAAGGCATATGCGGTACAAACTGAAGCTAATAATAATAGTAAAAGCCAGTCATTTGTCGTTAGCTGAAATAGTTCCGCCGTAATTTTTCCTTGAAACGCTAAATACACGGTTATACACAACGCTCCGAAAAACAACTCGTATAACGAAATTACCGAAGCCTTATGTTTTACTACCAATGCGCCATTAATAATGGTAAAAACAGCTCCTAAAAATGCGGCAGCCAAGGCTAATCCTATTCCCAATATATAATCGGTTTCTACATTAAATATAAGGTATAATCCTGCGATTACTATAATTCCGAAGAAAACCTCATATCCAATTATTTTTCTTTTGTAAAAAAGCGGCTCCAATATCGATGCAAAAAAAGCCCCAGTGGACATAATTGCCAAGGTTACCGAAACATTCGATTCTTTTATGGCGCCAAAAAAACACAGCCAATGCAAGGCTATGATAAAGCCAGCAAAGAAAAAGCGAGATAGTGTTTTTGTTGAAAAGCGTAGTTTTTCTTTTTTCAGCAGAACAAACAATAATATAAACCCTGAGGCCAACAACATTCTAAACCAAACCAACGGAATGGCATCAATTGAAATCAAGGCGCCCAAGACCGCTGTAAAGCCCCAAATAAAAACGATACCGTGTAAATGTAGGTAGTTGAGTAGTTTAGCGTTTGGCATTTCTAAGAAGGTAAATAGCTAAGATACCAAATACAAAATTAGGAAACCATGTAGCAATAAAAGGTGAAAAAGTACTTTGCTCCGCCATCGTCCCAAATATTTTATCGAAAAATATAAAAGTCATCCCAATAGCAATACCGATGGCAAGGTTTACACCCATTCCGCCACGTCTTTTAATAGATGATACGGCAACGGCTATAATGGTTAGGATGTATGCTGAAACTGGCAAACTCCACCGTTTGTAGCGAACGACTTCATATCGATTAATATAGGAGGAACCTTTTGCTTTTTCTCGTTCAATAAAATCGTTGAGTTCTGTAAAATTAAGGGTTTCAGCGATATACTCAACTGGGGTCAAATCTTCCATTTCAAAAGAAAAAGTCGTATCCAATTTTGTTTGTTTTAAAAGCTGGTCTTCGTGTTCTCCTACAATTCGTTTTTTATAACCGTATAGCGTATAGGAACTATCTTTCTCATTATACTTTATACGACTTGCGGAAAGTTTATACGCCATTTCATTGCCTTCAAAATGTTCTAAGGTGAAATTGTTTCCGCTTTTTTCCTTCACATTAAAATAACTCACATAAATATAGTCGTTATCGTTTATCTGCCTGTACACATTAGATTGCGCTCGATCTTGCTTCCCTTTCTTTAAGTATTTGTACTTAAATTCATTAAATCCCTTACTGGCCATGGGGGCTAAATACATGCCCAATACCAAAGCCCCTATACAAACAATAGTCGCTCCAATCATATACGGACGTAAAAAACGATAATACGAAACCCCACTACTTAAAAAGGCAATAACCTCGGTATTATTGGCAAGTTTTGAAGTAAACCAGATGACCGATAAAAACAAAAACAATGGGAAAAGTAAATTGGCAAAATAGACGGTAAAGTCTAAATAATACTTTGCTATTTCGATAAAAGGCACCTCGTTTTCGAGCATTTTATCAATCTTTTCAGCAAGGTTTACTGTTATACCACTGTCTCTTATACACATCTGACGCTGCCGACGACTCC
>CAJXPE010000204.1 GCA_913057965.1 uncultured Marixanthomonas sp.
ATCTACACGTAAGGAGTCGTCGGCAGCGTCAGATGTGTATAAGAGACAGATTAAAGACACTATGGATTTTATTGATTATTACAAGGTTTTAGGACTAACCAAAAGCGCATCGGCCTCCGACATAAAAAAGGCTTACCGAAAATTGGCGCGTAAGTATCATCCCGATATAAATCCCGATGATAAAGAAGCACAGCAGAAATTTCAACGAATTAATGAAGCTCATGCTGTTTTAAGCGATCCCGAAAAGCGAAAAAAGTATGACAAATATGGTAAAGACTGGGAACATGCCGATGCTTATGAAGAAGCACAGCGCCAACAAGGTTCTTCCGGCTTTGGTGGTGGACAGCGTAGAACCTATACTTCACGAGGGGGGAATTTTAACGACAGCGAATTTTCAGATTTCTTTGAATCCATGTTTGGTGGTGGAAACTTTTCTACAGGCGGCCGCCAAACCCATGCTCAGTTTAAAGGGCAAGATTATAACGCCACCCTTCGGGTAAACCTTACCGATATTTTGAATTCTCAAAAGCAAACGATTGATTTGGGTGAGAAAAAAATACGCATTACCATTCCCGCTGGAGTTGAAGATCAGCAAACCATAAAAATTAAAGGATATGGTGGCGAAGGAGTTGGTGATGGACCGAAAGGTGATTTATTCATCACTTTTGAAATTGTAAATAACACTCAATTTAAGCGCGTTGGTAAAAACCTTCATAAAACACAAGAAATTGATCTCTATACCGCACTTTTAGGAGGAGAAGAAACGGTTGAAACCTTAACCGGAAAAGTAAAACTAACTGTAAAGCCCGAAACGCAAACCAATACCAAGGTGAAATTGAAAGGCAAAGGCATGCCGGTGTATAAGAAAGAAGGTCAATTTGGTGATTTAATTATAACCTATAAGGTAAAGATGCCTCAAAACCTTTCAGAAAAAGAAAAAGAATTATTTACACAACTTTCTAAATTACGTTAATCATGACACAGACATCATACATACAAATAACTACTTATTGTCAACAAACAAGTATCGATACTGATTTTGTAATAACATTAGAAAAATACGGTCTTATTAAAACTAAAACCATGGAAACTCAGCTTTTTATTGCTGAAGACGACATCACAGAAATAGAACGGATGTTTCGCCTTCATAAAGAATTAGGCGTTAACCTAGAAGGGATTGATGTTATCAATAATTTAGTTAAACGGTTAAAAACGGTAGAGAGTGAGCTCAACTCTTTAAAAAAAGTTTTGGCGCTATATGAGTAAAATTTAATTACCTCTAACGAACATAGTATTGGGGTTTTGATATAACGTAATAAACAAACCTAGTTTTTTATATGTTTTTACCTCTCTCCAGTTATTTCTCAGTTCAATTATTGTTTCATCTGAAGTTTTATTCTCAATATTTGAAAAAATCACATATTTATTTGTTGTCAAATCTAAAGTCGGAAACTTTTTAAAACCTTTGCCCCGCTCTTCTAATCTTGCTGTTTTTCTAGCATTCAACGGAATATTCGTTCCCACTTCTGAATGGGGAATATTCTTTTCTTCTAAAAACTTCAGCATTTTTTCTTCTTTATTATAATATCCCACATAGGCTAAACTACTGTCCCAAGCTTGTGAAATAGTAGCTGGATAGATCCAAAAATGCCCCGAAATAAAAGCAATAACCGTAAGGGACAAGAATATGTTCCTAGTTCTCTTTTTAATGGTACTTTCAAATAGCACATTAACAAAAAGAATATTAGCCAAAATGAAGCAAATAAGCATATAACGTGGTCCCATAGGGTTTGAAAAAGGTACAAAACCAAAAAAGAAAACAATGGTAAATACGAGGAGCGCAATTAAAACTTGTCGTGACGATTGACTCATTTTATATTGTTCACTTCGGGGAAATTTCAGCAGCAATAAAACAAGAGGAATCCATACCACAACACGTCCTAGTTCTAATATGTTTTTAATAAATACAAAAACGTTTTTTAAAATTCTTATATAAGTTGCTGTTTCGCGGTGCGCTACATAATGCTCGTTATTAGTTAGGATCCACCAACCCAACTCGGTATATCGAAGAAATAAGAACGTACCAAAGCCTATAACAGCAATACTATACGAAACCACCATCTTTCTATTAAATAGTAAAAGATTCCTTTTAGTGTAAATAATGTGAATACTAATCAACGCAATAAAACAGTAAACTCCTCTAAGGTTCGTAAACAAAAGCCCTGATAAAGCTAAAGCATAGAACAGCCATTTGTTTTTAATAAGTGAATTAATGGAAAAAAGTGTGAAAAACAACAACATCATGTCGTTGTTTAAACTAGTGGTTTGCGCTATAAGGGTAGGCTCTATACAAATTAGTAAAAAGAAAAATATAGGAACCGAAGTAGTAAAATTTCGCTTGCACAAAAGTAATATTTGGTAAAAAACCCCAATATTAACTAACAGTAATAAAAATCGAGAAGAGGTAAGCGTTCTCCCCAATACTTCCCAGAAAATTGCCAAACTTGTTATCCATAAAGGTGGATGACCAGATGAATATTCAGTAGGAAGTATAAAACTTGAAAAGTTATGGTCGTAAATCCAAGTTGCTCTTGTTACTTTACTTATTCCATCCCAAAAAAAGGGCAAATCTCTAAAAAGAAAAAATTCGATAAGTAGAAGCCCAACTATTGCTAGAAACAGTAAAATTTCTTTTTTATTCATAGTTTAAAAAACTATTACGAATATACTGTTAAAATTAAATTTTACATTTATCAGGATTCACTTTTCAAAAAGCAATTGTAAAAAGGCATTAACAAAATGTTAAAACAAAAGCAGTTGCTTTAAGATACCTATATATTTAACGATTATGAAAAAAACTGCTACAACCTTACTAGCTTTCTTAATCTGTTTTACGGCTTTCTCACAAACGAAAGACTCCCCATATGAATGGGACTGGGTTAAAGATGGTATATGGACTGGTGCTGCATTAGGAACAACTATTACAGGATATTCATTGATTATCAGTAAAGATGATTTAACGGAAGCAGAGCTACAACAAGAGGTTGCTAATCAAGACAATATTAATTTTATTGATAGATGGGCTGTTGGAAACAATTCAGAATCCGCTATCGGGCAAAGCAATATTCCTTTCGCCATGTCTTTTGCTTCTCCTTTTGTATTGCTATTTGATGATGAAGTAAACGAACATACCGCACAAATATTAGGTTTATATTTAGAAAGTCTTTCTACCACAGCTGGTTTATATACCGTAACTGCTGGATTAGTAAACCGTTCCCGACCCTATGTATATAATGAAGATGTTTCACTTGAAAGACGTTTAATTAATAACGGGCAACGTTCCTTTTATTCAGGACACGTAGCGGCGGCGGCAACAGCTACCTTTTTTGCTGCAAAAGTATATAGTGATTTTAATCCGGACAGTCCTGCAAAAGCCTGGGTGTGGGCTGGAGCAGCAACGATACCTGCCGCAGTTGGTTATTTTAGATTAAAAGCAGGACAACACTTTTTAACCGATGTTCTTTTGGGGTATGGTCTTGGCGCCGTTACTGGATATTTTGTACCCGAATTACATAAAACTAAAAACACTGCAATTGAAGTTGTTCCAAGTGCAGGGATGTCAGCTACTGGCGATCTTTATAAAGGAATAGGCTTACAGATGACATTTTAAATAGAATATAGACTCAGTATTTATTAAAATTGAAATAATAAAAAGGGGAAATTAAAATCTGTGTGATGTGATTTCTCTTTTCAGTCGAAATGACTGTTATTACACATTAAATCTAAAGTGCATTACATCACCATCCTTAACGATGTACTCCTTCCCTTCTATTCCTAATTTACCGGCATCGCGAACTTTAGCTTCGCTACCGAAACTTACAAAATCATCGTATTTAATTACTTCAGCACGAATAAAACCTTTTTCAAAATCGGTATGAATAACGCCCGCCGCTTGTGGCGCAGTAGATCCTATTGGGACAGTCCAAGCTCGAACTTCTTTTTCTCCAGCTGTAAAATAGGTTTCCAAATTGAGTAACTTATAAGCACTACGGATCAGTTTTGCTGAACCTGGCTCTTCGAGTCCTAAATCTTCTAAGAACATTTGGCGTTCCTCAAAAGTTTCTAGTTCGGTGATATCAGCTTCGGTACCTACAGCTAGAATAATCACTTCAGCATTTTCATCTTTAACCGCTTCTTTAACTTGCTCTACATATTCGTTTCCAGAAACGGCCGCATCTTCATCTACATTACAAACGTACAAAACAGGCTTGTCGGTTATAAACTGAATTTGATCAATAAACTCTTCGCGTTCTGAATCGGTAAGCTCAATGGCTCTTACTGAAATACCCGCTTCCAACCCTTCTTTTACCTTTAATAAAGCAGCTTCTTCTTTTTGAGCTTCTTTATTTCCGGTTCGGGCTGCACGCTTAACTTTATCTAGTTTTTTTTCGGTTGTTTCAAGGTCTTTTAACTGCAATTCAATATCAATCGTTTCTTTATCACGAACGGGATTTATATTTCCGTCAACGTGAACAACGTTGTCATTGTCAAAACAGCGTAATACATGTAAAATAGCATCGGTTTCACGAATGTTTCCTAAGAACTGATTTCCTAAACCTTCGCCTTTACTCGCTCCTTTCACCAAACCAGCTATATCAACAATCTCTACCGTAGCGGGCAACACACGCTGTGGATTTACCAGCTCTTCTAACTTAACCAAACGGTTATCGGGTACGTTAACCACACCAATATTGGGTTCTATGGTGCAAAACGGAAAGTTGGCACTCTGCGCTTTGGCATTGGATAAACAATTAAAAAGGGTCGATTTACCTACGTTTGGTAATCCTACAATTCCTGCTTTCATCTTACTGTATAATTTGGGCGCAAATATACACTATTAACAGACAATTTGAAGAAATTAATCAGGGCTTTTAAAAATAAAATATGGGAAATATTTAGCTGCTCATTATCTTTAGTTTAACATAATATCAACTACTTTTAACCTATTAATAACCAAACACTTTAACCATGAAAAAATTAGTTTACACTGTATTAGCTGTATTAATAGTATCTGTTTCAGTTACTGCACAAGAAAATAAAAATGTTCAAAAAGAAACGGTTACTAAAAAGGTAACTGTAAAAGACACTAAAGTAGGTACTAAAGTTGTTCAGGAAGTAAAAGAGGACAATGAAGTTGTAAAAGTGGAAGGAACCACTAAACAAGACCAGAATTCTCAAGTTGTCACGTCAAAATCTGATAAAACTGAAGAAGTAGTAGCAGACGATGTTTCTGTTGATGCTGAAAATGCTGAAAAAATGCCTGTCTCTTATACACATCTGACGCTGCCGACGACTCCTTACGTGTAGA
>CAJXPE010000205.1 GCA_913057965.1 uncultured Marixanthomonas sp.
TACGAGATGTAGAGAGGTCTCGTGGGCTCGGAGATGTGTATAAGAGACAGTACTTTAATAGTGGCAAATCTTGTGGTAATATTAAATATTTTCTTCACATTATTCTGTTAATAACTTCCAAAGGTTAATCATCGGAATGCCTTTATTTTATAAAGGGTTTCGTTATATTTGTTCGTTACGTATTAGTTTGAAAAACAACCTAAATTTATGAAGGACGAAAAAGACATTAAAGTATATGGTGCCGATAGTATTCAGGCGTTAGAAGGAATGGAACATGTGCGCATGCGCCCATCGATGTATATTGGTGATGTAGGCGTGCGTGGATTACACCATTTGGTGTATGAAGTGGTCGATAACTCCATTGATGAAGCGATGGGAGGCTACTGTGATACCATAGACGTATGGATTAATGAAGACAATTCGGTAACCGTAAATGATAACGGTCGAGGGATTCCAGTAGATATGCACAAAAAAGAGGGCGTTTCTGCACTTGAAGTTGTGATGACCAAAATTGGTGCTGGAGGTAAATTCGATAAAGATTCCTATAAAGTTTCCGGTGGTTTGCACGGGGTTGGTGTTTCGGTTGTAAATGCCTTATCTGAAAATCTAAAAGCTACTGTGCATCGCGATGGTAAAGTTTGGGAACAAGAATATGAACGCGGTAAAACTATGTATCCAGTAAAATCTACTGGTGAAACAGATTATAGAGGGACGGTTGTAACTTTTAAGCCGGATCCTCAAATTTTTAAGCAAACGCTTAATTTTAATTACGATACCCTAGCAAGTAGAATGCGTGAATTGGCTTTCCTTAATAGAGGATTGACCATCAGCATAACCGATAAACGAGAAACGGACGAGGATGGTGATTTTATTTCGGAAACCTTCCACAGTGAAGAAGGGTTAAAAGAATTTATCCGTTTCTTAGATGAAACCCGTGAGCCAATCATTAACGATGTTATTTCTATGGAAGGGGAAAAGAATGATATCCCTGTAGAGGTAGCGATGATCTATAACACGTCTTTTAACGAAAACCTACATTCCTACGTAAATAATATCAATACTCACGAAGGAGGAACGCATTTAACGGGTTTCCGTCGTGGATTGACAACGACCTTAAAAAAGTATGCCGATGCTTCCGGAATGTTGGATAAATTAAAGTTTGAAATTTTAGGGGATGATTTCCGCGAAGGACTAACCGCCATTGTATCGGTAAAAGTAGCAGAACCTCAATTTGAAGGACAGACCAAAACTAAGCTTGGTAACCGTGAAGTTTCTTCAGCAGTGAGTCAAGCCGTTTCTGAAATGCTTGAAAACTACTTAGAAGAAAACCCGAATGATGCAAAAACCATCGTTCAAAAAGTGATTTTGGCAGCAAATGCCCGACACGCAGCTCGTAAAGCTCGTGAAATGGTACAGCGTAAAACCGTAATGGGAGGCGCAGGATTACCTGGTAAACTGTCTGATTGCTCTGAGCAAGATCCTGCAAAATGTGAAGTATTTCTTGTAGAGGGTGACTCTGCAGGGGGAACGGCAAAACAAGGTCGGGATCGTAACTTCCAAGCTATTTTGCCATTACGGGGTAAAATTTTGAATGTGGAAAAAGCCATGCAACACAAGGTTTTTGAAAACGAAGAAATTAGAAACATTTTTACTGCACTAGGTGTAACCATAGGAACAGAAGAAGATAGCAAGGCGCTAAACCTTTCAAAACTTCGCTATCACAAAATTGTGATTATGTGTGATGCCGATGTAGATGGTAGTCACATTGCCACATTGATTTTAACGTTCTTCTTCCGCTATATGAAGGACTTAATTGAAGCAGGACACGTTTACATTGCAACCCCTCCTTTATATTTATTAAAGAAAGGAAAGAAAAGCGAGTATGCTTGGTCTGAAGAAGCCCGTGCTGAAATTAATGCCGGATTTGGTGGCGGAGCAAGCATCCAACGATACAAAGGTTTGGGTGAGATGAACGCAGAACAATTGTGGGATACTACAATGAATCCTGAATTTAGAATTTTACGTCAGGTAACCATCGATAATGGTACCGAAGCAGACCGTATTTTCTCCATGCTAATGGGGGATGAGGTGCCGCCAAGACGAGAATTTATTGAGAAAAATGCAAAATATGCGAATATTGACGTATAAGTATATTTGCTAATATTTTATAAGCCCATAACCCGCAGTTATGGGTTTTTTTATGCGTATTAGATAGCTATTCAGCACTGGTTGAGAACGTTACTGTAAAATAAATTCGTTACATTTAAGATAAATAAATTTTATTATGAAAAAGCTATATGTCTTCTTGTTGTTTTTATTTGTCATCCAGCAATCATATTCTCAAACAGGAAAAACGTATCCGGATGGTAAAGGTGGTGAAGTATTTTTTCCGCTTGGTGATATTTCATTTGCTGATGAACTAGTTTCCTTTTCCGTTGGTGATCCAGCACCTATAGAAGGGTACGGTCCAAAAAATGCACTTCAGGTACCAGATTATACTGGTAATTATGAAAAAAAATATACAACTTTAGGGTTTGGGGGAGAATTGATCGTAAAATTTATTGATAATACGTTGGCCGATATTGAGGGGCCTGACCTTTATATTTTTGAAATTGGGCCATTAGTTGAGCCGGTGGACGTGTATATTTCCAAGGAAGGAAAAGATTGGATTTCTGTCGGGCGCACAGGTGGAGGCTTTTCAGAATTGGACATCTCTGAGTTTGTGGAACCTTCAGACATTTTTAGGTATGTGAAAATTGTAGATATAAAGAAAAAAAAGAGCGGTAAATGGCCAGGCGCCGATATAGATGCCATTGGTGCTATTGGTTCTGCATTTAACTTTAAATTAAACAGTTCTTTTTTGTTCGATACGGGCAAGGCAAAATTAAAAGACATCAATGAACTTGGCTCGTTAGTAGATAAAATAAAAGAAATAAATGGATCTATTATTGTAGAAGGACATACGGATAACGTAGGATCTGCAGAAAGCAACAAGGTTCTTTCAGAAAATAGGGCACAGGCAATAAAAAAATTACTTGTGGACAGTGGAATCAAGGCTAGCTCTATAACTACCAAAGCCTATGGCGAAAGTAGTCCTGTAGCAGATAATACGACAGAAGAAGGAAGAGAGCAAAACCGAAGGGTAGAAATTGTTGTGCTTCCTAGTAAACAATAATCTTAAAGGGATTTAAACAAAAAATAATATGAAGCATATAGTAATAATGATTGGTTTGTTGGTTGGTTTGCCAGCCCTTTCACAGGATAATTTAGAGAATTTATTAGCGGCCGGAATTGACGATGCGCAACGTTTTGCTACGGGGTATATTACGCCAGCTGCAGAGGGGTTAATCTATAACACTTCCAACGGTTGGATACAATCTGCTGAAGTGAAAAAACCACTTCGGTTTGAAATTTCAGTAATAGGAAACGCTTCATTTATAAAAGATGAAAATAAAAATTTCACACTAAATACAGCGGATTATAATAATTTATATTTTCGTGATGGAAGTACGGTAAAACAAGTTGCTTCTGCTTTTGGCGAAAACAATCCTGATATAGTAGTGTATGCCGAAATTCAAGATGAAACAGGGGCATTTACCGAAGAGGTGGAATTTACACTTCCGCAAGGGTTAGCTTCTGCAAATGTTGATTTTTTACCGACCGCTTTTTTGCAAGCTCGGCTTGGAGTTTTTAAAGCGACCGAATTAAAAGTACGCTACGTGCCAAAGATAAAACTCGAAGATGTAAAAACAGGACTTTTTGGTGTGGGCTTACAACATGAATTTACGCAATGGCTTCCGGCAGAATCTATTTTTCCAGTAGCTATCTCGGGTTTGGTAGCCTATAATAACCTAAGTGCAAATTATGATTTTACAGATAATACTATTATAAATGGAGAAAATCAGCAGTTTGATGTAAAACAGAACAGTTGGTTGTTTCAGCTTCAAGCGTCGACTAAATTGCCAATTTTTAATGTGTATGGAGGTATTGGTTACGTAACGGGAACATCTGATTTTGATGTATTGGGAAAATATCGCGTTGAAAGCGGTACTCCGTTGTTTGAAGATAGTAATGAATTTATAGATCCTTTTTCGGTTCGGACGAAAGTTTCAGAGTTAAAGGAACAATAGGAGCTAAGCTAAAGCTCGGTTTTTTTGGTTTGCACGCCGATTATAATTTTTCAGAATACAATACCGTTTCAGCAGGCATGCACTTCGGAATTTAATATGCTCATGTAAGGACAATTAACAAGTATAATTGTATTTTTGCATTGGCTTTTAAATAGCCTAAATAGATAAATTATTCATTCAAAAATAGATAATATAATGAAAGTTACAGTAGTAGGAGCAGGTGCAGTAGGCGCAAGTTGTGCTGAATACATCGCCATTAAAAATTTTGCAAGCGAAGTGGTTCTTTTAGATATTAAAGAAGGCTACGCAGAAGGAAAAGCAATGGATTTGATGCAAACCGCTTCCTTAAATGCATTCGACACACGCGTAATAGGTACAACAGGAGACTACACTAAGACAGCAGATAGCGATATTTGTGTGATCACCAGCGGAATTCCACGGAAACCAGGAATGACTCGCGAAGAATTGATCGGCATCAACGCCGGAATTGTAAAAGATGTTTCTTCTAACTTAGTAAAACATTCTCCAAACACTACGATTATTGTTGTGAGTAATCCAATGGATACGATGACGTATTTGGTGCATAAAACAACGAATCTTCCTAAAAACCGAATTATTGGTATGGGTGGTGCGTTAGATAGTGCTCGTTTTAAGTTTCGTTTAGCCGAAGCATTAGGTGCTCCAATTAGTGATGTTGACGGAATGGTAATTGGTGGTCACAGCGACAAAGGCATGGTGCCATTAACGCGTTTGGCAACTAGAAACAGCGTGCCGGTAACTGAATTTATTTCTGAAGACAGATTAAACCAAGTAAAAGAAGATACTAAAGTTGGGGGTGCAACGCTTACTAAATTGTTAGGTACTTCGGCTTGGTATGCTCCTGGAGCAGCTGTAAGTGGATTGGTACAGGCGATTGCTTGTGACCAAAAGAAAATATTCCCTTGCTCTACCTTGTTAGATGGAGAATACGGATTAAACGATCTTTGTATTGGTGTGCCAGTAGTATTAGGTCGTGATGGTATCGAAAAAATTGTTGATATCGAATTGACCGATGCTGAAAAAGACCACTTAAATGAAAGTGCTGAAGGCGTTAAAAAAACAAATGGTTTGTTAGAATTGTAAACCGTACAAGAAAAATAAAAAACCGTCTCCATTCGAGGCGGTTTTTTTTATGTCTTGTGCTGAAATGTTATTCTAATTTTTAAGGGGCCGTTTCATTAAAACATCATAC
>CAJXPE010000206.1 GCA_913057965.1 uncultured Marixanthomonas sp.
TCTACACGTAAGGAGTCGTCGGCAGCGTCAGATGTGTATAAGAGACAGGGTTTAGGTGCTTATTTTAGATAAAATTTAGGCCTGAAAAAAAGTATCAAAATGATGGGTTTTTATTAATTACAAGACTTGTTTTTAGAAAAAATGAGCGTTATCGAAGAATATGGCGGGAGTTATCATAATTCTATCCACAGCATCTGTTGATAAGTATGAGGATAACAATTTCTATTAACCGGCATTTAAGGATGTGTTTGATATTGCTTAAGCTGTTGCTCTATTTTCTGGTAAGATGGCACTTCTGCTTTCCCAAATTATTAAAATGGTTCAGCAAGCACAAGGGAGTAAGGCACCCGTTCAAAAACTGGTCGATAAGATTGCTGGTATTTTTGTTCCTGTGGTACTCGGTATTTCCATTGTCACCTTCATCGTCTGGATGTCAGTAGGAGGCGATAATGCCTTTTCACAAGCCTTATTAACTTCTGTGGCCGTACTGGTTATCGCTTGTCCCTGTGCCTTGGGCTTGGCAACGCCTACTGCCATAATGGTGGGTATCGGCAAGGGCGCTGAAAACAATATTTTGATAAAGGATGCCGAAAGTTTAGAACTCGGTTATAAAGTGAATGCTATTATCCTTGATAAAACGGGTACAATTACCGAAGGAAAACCCTTAGTAACTGATATAATTTGGAAGAATAACCTTGAAAATCAAAATGAATACAAGCAAATTCTTTTGGCTATAGAAGCACAATCGGAACATCCTTTGGCGGAAGCAGTAGTCAACCATTTAAAAGATGAAAAGGTTGAACAAGCTGAAATTGCTTCTTTTGAAAGTATTACAGGAAAAGGTGTAAAGGCGCAATCAGAGAATGGTTCAAAATATTATGTGGGTAACCATAAACTAATGGTCGAAAAGAATATTGAAATTGAATCTTCTTTAATGCAAACAGCAGAAAGTCTCGAAGAGCAGGCTAAAACGGTCATATTCTTTGGTAATGAAAAACAAGTGCTGGCGATACTCGCCATTGCAGACAAGATTAAGGAAACTTCAGAAAAGGCCATAGTAACGCTTCAGGAAAGAGGTATTGAGGTTTATATGCTTACAGGAGATAATAATAAAACCGCATCTGCTGTCGCAAAACAAGTCGGAATAACAAATTACCAAGGCGAAGTAATGCCTTCGGACAAGGCCGCTTTTGTTGAAAAATTACAGGCGGACGGAAAGATAGTCGCAATGGTTGGCGATGGTATTAATGATTCCCAGGCTTTGGCGCAAGCCAATGTGAGTATTGCAATGGGAAAAGGTTCAGATATAGCGATGGACGTAGCAAAAATGACCTTGATAACATCAGATTTACGATCCATCCCAAAAGCGCTGGAATTATCAAAAAGAACGGTGTTGGGCATACGTCAGAATCTATTTTGGGCATTCATTTATAATCTCATTGGTATTCCAATTGCAGCAGGCGTTTTGTATCCCGTAAATGGGTTCTTATTAGACCCAATGATAGCAGGAATGGCAATGGCTTTCAGTAGCGTGTCTGTAGTTCTAAATAGTTTAAGGCTTAAAGGAGTAAAACTTTAATATTAATTATAAATTCAAATACAATGAAAACTTTAAAATTTAAAACAAATATCAATTGTGGTGGTTGTGTATCAAAAGTGACCCCTTTTTTAAACAAGCAAGAAGGTGTCGAAAGTTGGGAAGTGGATACCGCTAATCCTGATAAAATTTTAACCATAGAAAGCGATGGTGCTTCAGAAGAAGATGTAAAGGCTACCTTGCAAAAGGTAGGCTTTAAAGCGGAACCTGTAGATTAATACCTCGCTATAATATGGTTTATATTTTAATTTTGGTTGTGATTCTTCTGTTTGCTATTCATTTTTATCGAAAAGAGAAACGGCATAGCGTAAAGCCATTTCCAGAGCATTGGCACAAATTATTAATGGAGAATGTTCTTTATTATAAAAATCTTTCAAAAGGCAGGCAACTTGTTTTTCAACAAAAAATGATGCAGTTTTTAAGTGAGGTTTATATAGATGGCGTGCAGTTTGAATTGGAAGAATTAGACAAAATTTTAATTGCAGCAAGTGCGGTAATTCCTGTTTTCGGCTTTAAAGAATGGCATTACACTAATTTAAGTGGAATCCTCTTATACCCAGATAATTTTAATGAAGATATGCAATTTAGCAGTAAGGATAACTCGCGCAATATTGGTGGGATAGTCGGGAACGGACGTTTTGAGAAACAAATGATTTTATCTAAAAAAGCATTGTATCACGGTTTTAGAAACACAACAGATAAAAGCAATACAGGCATACACGAATTTGTACACCTTATTGATAAGCTGGATGATAGAACAGATGGCGTTCCAGAGCGATTATTAGAACATCAATATGCAATACCTTGGCTGAATTTAATTCATAAGGAAATAGAAGCCATAAACGACAACCATTCTGATATCAGAAAATATGGTGGTACAAACCAAGCAGAATTCTTTGCAGTAGCTTCAGAATATTTCTTCGAGCGCCCAGATTTGCTCAAAAAGAAACATCCAGAACTTTATAAAATGTTAGTTAAATGCTTCAATCAAAAATTAGCAAATCCAATTAAAAATTAGTTTCTATTTAGGAGAGATTAAATCTGTAATTGAAAATCGTAAAGAGCGGATATTTTGAATATGCTAAACTACTTATAGCAATAAAATATCCGCTCTTCAATTATTTATTTCCTCAAAAGTTTATAACACTATCCAATGCATCATCTGCCTCTTTATGGATGAAATTGGCTTGATAGTTCAAGGTGGTTTTCAAATCACTATGGCGATATAATTTCTGTAGCATCAACGGATGAATGGCATCCCCAGCAATATTTCCAAAACTATGCCGTGCTATGTGCATCGTTATTTTCTTATTTATTTTAGCCTTTTTAGAGATTGATTTTAGATTGTCATTAAACCTCTTTGTAGCAGTTTTTCTCTTGTTATATAAATCTTTCGCATTTTCAGGGTCTGCCTTTTTCAATTCAGGGAAAACAAAATCATCATCACTTCTTTTATCATCTTTATATTGGTCTAAAATCTTTAGTACTTTTTCAGGAATTTTTAATGATAGAAGTTTTGCGTTTTTATGCATTCTATAATGCAGCCTGTTATCATAAATATCTGACCATTTGGTTCGTAGAACATCAGAAACCCTCATACCAGCAAAATTGAAACTAAAAAGCCAAACATTTCTAGTATGCATTTCAGAAGGTTTGAGATTTATCAAATTTTCAATTTGTTGAATCTCTAAAATATTTAGTCCGACTTTGGTAGTTTCAGGAAATTTGATTTTTATTTTATCGCCACCGAAGGGATATAATTCTCTGCTTACAATTTTGTATTTAATTGCTCTGTTAAATAATAGCCTTACAAATACCAAAATGTTCATTATTGAGGTTTCAGACAGGGAGTACTTAACTTTTAAAGTTAACATCAGTTTTTTAAGAAAACGTTCATCAATTTCTTGAAAAGACAATTGTTTCGAATTGTGATATTTTATAATAAAGCTCAACCACGCTTTATCAGTAGATAAACGATTTAGCTTTTCTGTACTTTCTAAATCGTCAAGATGTTCTTGTGCTAATTCAAAGAATGTAGCATTGATACCGGAGGAATATATTTCCTTCTTAATTTGATTGGCAGAAGCATCTTTTTGTTCGGATTGAAGCGTAATAAGAGCATTGTTTAATTCAGAAAGTTTCAAGGATAACAAATTGTTCAAGGTTTTGAAATTTATGTGTGATTTCTTAACCCGAATATTCTTTTCATCCCAATCTTCCAATTCAATGTAGTGACCTATATATTGGTATGTTGAGCGACGATTTTTTGTAATACGTATGGCAAGAGGATACAAGCCTTCTTTATTAGGCTTTTTGCGAAGAACTATTTTAGCGTTTGATGACATAATTGACCTGTTTTGCGTACGAAAGCCAAATCAGGTACAACATAGGTACAACATTCAATTTTGAATGTTTAGTTTACCAAGAAGTTTCCCTAAAGATACAAATTTATTAGTTTCTCTGGGTACAACATAGGTACAACAAATGTTGAAATCAATTGATATTAGATGATATCAAAGAAAATGACATATTATATAATCAATTGAAAATGAGTGGCTTTGGTGCTGTTTGGGCAAATGTACGCTAGACTTAGGATCTAGTGCCGCAAGGTGTGAGAGTTCGAGTCTCTCCGCCCGCACTTAATAAGAAAGCTAACTTTAACGAGTTGGCTTTTTTTATTTATAGTTTTTCCAATTAATTCCCAACAACAATTATCTGCAACCAAAAATTAGTTGTTATTTTAGAGGAATGAAAATCAACCGGAATTCATTCCTCTTTTTTTGTACTTTCTTTTTTTCAGTTTGGATGGTATTGGCGCAATCTTCAGGTAATACTTCCCAAAAAAATAATTCAGAAATCTCAAAACAAGATACATTATTACTTTACTATAAAAAGAATGCGAAAACATTTTTACAGAGAAAAGATACATTAGCGGCTATTCAAAGTTTGCGTTGGGTTGCTATTGAGCAATTAAAAATGGGGTATTTATATGAAAGCGAGTCTACCGCTGTTGACGCATTAGAGCATCTAACTAAACTGCCAAAAAACCCAACTACTAATGAAGCGAAACTAGGGCTTTATAATAACCTAGGAAGGGTCTATAGAATATTGGAAAACTCAAAAGATGCACTTTATTATTACAACAAGGCTTTGGGATTATCTGCAAATTCAAAAGATAGTCTTCGGATAATTAACAACATTGCAAATGTATATTCTGATGAAAAAAAATATGAACTTGCCTTAGAAAAATTAAAAATAGCATACAAAAAAGCAGCCGCCCAAAAAGATAAAGCCACAATAAACAGAGCGTTGGATAATTTGGGATTTGTAAAATCTAAATTGAATAACCCCGAGGGGCTGCAAAATATGCTCTCTGCTCTGGAAGCTAGAAAGGTAGATAATGATACTATTGGGATCTATTCTAGTTATAACCATTTAACTGAATATTACAGAGAGAACAACGCTTTAAAAAAAGCGAATTATTATTCCGAAAAAGGATATCAATTATCAAAAAAAATTAAAAGTGTTTCCTTTACAAAAAATGCATTAGCCAATTTTTTAAAAGCCCAAAATAACCCATTAACATTAGAGTATATAAACCTTACCGATAGTATAGCCCCTGTCTCTTATACACATCTGACGCTGCCGACGACTCCTTACGTGTAG
>CAJXPE010000207.1 GCA_913057965.1 uncultured Marixanthomonas sp.
GAGATGTAGAGAGGTCTCGTGGGCTCGGAGATGTGTATAAGAGACAGTATTACAACACATTAAAAAAACACATTCTTAAAAACAAATAATATGCTACAACAGTTTGACGAGCGCAACCGCGATATTCAAGTATTTATAAAAGACAGATTATATCCTAGAAGTGAAGCCAAAGTATCGGTCTTTGATAGTTCGGTGCAAGGAGGTGATGCTGTTTGGGAAGGTTTGCGCGTTTATCCAGAAGGGATTGTTTGTTTGGATAAACACCTTACGCGTTTGCATGAGAGTGCCAAAGCATTGGCATTTGTTGATATTCCTTCAAAAAAAGAGATAAAAGAAGCCATACAAAAAACACTAAAAGCCAATAATATGAACGATGATGTGCATATTCGGTTAACGTTAACACGTGGAGAGAAAATAACGAGCGGGATGGATCCTCGCGTTAATCAAAGCGGTTCTTGTTTAATCGTGCTGGCAGAATGGAAACCCTTGGTGTATGATAATAGTGGCGGAATTAAAGTACTTAGTTCAAGTCAGCGCCGTAATGCTCCTCAGTTTTTGGACAGTAAAATACATCACGCGAATTTACTGAATAACATTCTTGCAAAAATACAAGCGAATGTAGCTGGTAAAGATGCCGGATTAATGTTAGACGAGCGTGGTTTTGTGGCCGAATTAAACGGGAGCAATGTGTTTATGCTTAAAAACGATGTTATTTACACGCCATATGCACACGCTTGTTTACCTGGGATTACGCGAGGTTCAGTTATCGAATTGTGTGAGAAAAACAATATTCCTATTGAAGAAGCAGATCTCACACTTTCACAATTTATGAATGCCGATGCTGTTTTTGCAACAGGAACGATGGGCGAACTTACCCCAATTGTAGAAATTGACGGACGGGAAATTTCAAAAGAGAGCAAGCTGTTAAAAGAGGTGATGGATTTGTTTAAAAGCAATGTGAGAAAATTTTGTGAACCGCTTGATTAAAGATAAGATAGCCACTTAAAATTTACTTCCAAAAAATCCCCAATTTCCATTGCGTAATTAAAACAGAAAAAACTATCTTTGCACCGTTCAAAAACAGGGTGATAAGTACACCCTTAGATAACTAAAAAATAAACAGTTAATAATGTCACAAGTTAAAGGAAAAGTTGCACAGATCATTGGCCCGGTAGTAGATATAGAGTTTGCTAACGGAGCGAAGCTTCCAAAGATATACGACTCAGTAGAAGTTGACAACAACGGAAGTTTGTTGGTTCTTGAAGTACAATCTCACATTGGAGAAAACACAGTACGTACCATTTCTATGGATTCTACTGATGGTTTAAGCCGAGGTGTAGAAGCTGTAGCAACGGGAGCTCCTATACAAATGCCAATTGGTGATGATGTATATGGACGTCTTTTTAACGTTATTGGAGATGCTATTGACGGGATGCCAGATCTTCCTAAAGCAGGGAAAGACGGACTTCCAATTCACCGTGAAGCACCAAAATTTGAAGATTTATCAACTTCTACGGAAGTTTTGTTTACAGGTATTAAAGTAATCGACTTGATTGAGCCATATGCAAAAGGTGGTAAAATTGGATTATTTGGTGGTGCTGGAGTAGGTAAAACTGTATTAATTCAAGAATTGATTAACAACATTGCAAAAGGTCACGGTGGTCTTTCTGTATTTGCAGGAGTAGGTGAACGTACTCGTGAAGGGAACGATTTACTTCGTGAGATGCTTGAATCTGGAATTATTAAGTACGGTGACGACTTCTTACATTCTATGGAAGATGGTGGATGGGATTTATCTAAAGTTGATAAATCTGCGATGAAAGAAAGTAAAGCAACTTTCGTATTTGGACAAATGAACGAACCACCTGGAGCACGTGCTCGTGTGGCACTTTCAGGATTAACGATTGCCGAGTATTTCCGTGATGGAGCAGGAGATGGACAAGGAAAAGATGTATTATTCTTTGTTGATAACATTTTCCGTTTTACACAAGCAGGTTCAGAGGTGTCGGCACTTCTAGGGCGTATGCCTTCTGCGGTAGGATACCAACCAACATTAGCGACCGAAATGGGGGCGATGCAAGAACGTATTACTTCTACTAAAAAAGGATCTATTACATCTGTACAAGCGGTTTACGTACCTGCGGATGACCTTACCGATCCAGCACCGGCAACAACTTTTGCTCACTTAGATGCAACAACGGTATTGTCTCGTAAAATTGCCGAGCTAGGTATTTATCCAGCGGTAGACCCGTTAGATTCTACCTCTCGAATTCTTACAGCAGATATTTTAGGAGAAGAGCACTATGCGTGTGCACAGCGAGTAAAAGAGCTTTTACAGCGTTATAAAGAATTACAAGATATTATTGCTATTTTGGGTATGGAAGAATTATCTGAAGAAGATAAACAAGCGGTAAACCGTGCACGTCGTGTATCGCGTTTCTTATCGCAACCTTTCCACGTAGCAGAACAGTTTACAGGTATTCCAGGTGTTTTAGTAGACATTAAAGAAACCATTAAAGGATTTAATATGATTATGGATGGAGAGTTAGATCACCTTCCAGAAGCTGCCTTTAACTTGAAAGGTTCTATTGAAGAAGCAATCGAGGCTGGAGAAAAAATGTTAGCTGAATCATAAAAATAGATTTGAGTGTGAGACTTGAGGCATTAGCGTGTCTCACATCACACATCTTATATCTCAATACTAAAGAAATATGTATTTAGAAATCGTAACCCCAGAAGCATCGTTGGTTAGCGGAGAAGTAGAGTCGGTAACGGTACCGGGCGTAGAAGGTGAGTTTCAAATGTTGAACAACCATGCTGCTATTGTATCTGTTTTGACGGAAGGAAAAGTAAAATTTTCTGGAAACCCAACTATAGCTGAAGGTTTTGAAAATAAGTTTAAAAAAGAAGACGGGAAGTGGGTGCTTGAAATCACCAGCGGAACCGTTGAAATGAACAATAATAAAGTGATTGTGTTGGCTGATTAATTCAGAATAATATAAATCAAACCAACTCGTAATAGTTTAAAAACGCTCTCCCAATTGGAGAGCGTTTTTTTATGTTCTATCTTTTAATCTGGAAAAGTAGCTTTTTCTTCCTCTTTCTTTTTAAGTTGGAACCGCAAAATTAGATAACCGGCTACACCAGCAACTAGCGTACCTATTAAAATTCCAATTTTTGAAGTCGTCAATAAGTCATCAGAGCGGAAAGCTAATTCGGCAATGAATAACGACATAGTGAAACCTACCCCACCTAAAAAACTGACTCCGAGAATTTGTTTAAAGTTAATTCCTGTAGGTAGCACAGCTATTTTAAGCTTATAAGCTAAATAACTGAATGCAGATATTCCCACGACCTTCCCTACAAGCATAGCAATGGCTATTTGGGATATTAAATGAGTCTGGCTTAACGAATCCAAATTAATGGTGATACCAGCATTTGCAAGTGCAAAGATGGGCATAATGACTATGGCAACCCAGCCACTGAGACCATTTTCCAATTGTTGCATGGGCGTTTGCACTCGATCGGTTATTAAGTTTATCTTGTCTACAGCATCTTGCTGTTTGTCTGAAAGAACAATTCCCTTTTTTTCTGTTTTTTTAAATATGTTTAGGGAGCTTCGTATTTCCTTAAAAAAGTTATCCAGATTCATATTTCTGCTCGACGGAATAACTAGCGCTAATAAAACACCAGCAATGGTAGGATGTATTCCCGACTCTAAAAAAAGAACCCATACAGCAATACCACAAATAAGCAGTAAATATTTAGAATGAAATTTTTTATATGCTAAAAATGCTAACACGGCTAATATGCCTAATGCAATAAATAAAAATGTAAAATGAATGGTGTGGCTATAAAAGGTAGCGATGACTAAGATGGCGCCAATATCATCAATAACGGCAAAAGTTGTCAGGAATATTTTAAGTCCTAAAGGAACCCGTTTGCCAAGCAAGTTGAGTATCCCTAAGGAAAAAGCAATATCAGTAGCCATGGGGATGCCCCAGCCCGATGCACCTCGGTCTTGGTCGTTAAGTAATAAGAATATAGCAATAGGCACTACAATACCTCCTAACGCTGCAAAAATGGGCATAGAGGCTTTTCGCATAGTGGTAAGCTCACCATCGAGTATTTCTCTTTTTATTTCCAATCCTACATAAAAGAAAAAGATGGTCATCAATCCATCATTTACCCAGAGATACAATGGTTTTTCAATAATAAAATCTGTGTTGCTAAAACCAATGGCAAATGTTTCATTCCAAAAAGTATGATAGGTTTCTTGCCAAGGCGAATTGGCCCAGACCAATGCGATAACAGTAAATAGAAGAAGAATAAAACTCCCAGAAGTAGATTTATTAATAAAAGTTTCTACTGGATTTTTTGCTATTTTCAAATTGATGAGTGTTTTTTTGTTTCGAAGCTATAAAGTTATAAAATGTGATTGGGTTTCTGCTATGAAAGGTTGTCAATCTTCTGTATGCTTTAATATGTCACCGGGTTGGCAATTTAAGGCAGTGCAAATAGCTTCAAGAGTCGAAAATCGCACTGCTTTAGCCTTCCCTGAGCGTAAAATGGAGAGATTGGCTTCTGTTATACCAATAATTTCGGCCAATTCTTTCCCCTTCATATCACGGTCTGCTAGTAGTTTATCAAGTTTTATAATGATTGCCATCGCTTATATAGTTAAATCATTTTCTTCTTTTATTGATTTAGCTTTAAAAAGCGCATTGCTTTGTAAGATAAAAAAGAGTCCTATTATAATTAAAAATAAGGGAATCATCAAATTGGTTCCATAGGTAAGTTTGATTGTTCCTAAGGATAATCTGCTTAACCAAAATATTGCATAAGTTACCATAAGAAAAACACCGGCTATGGAAAACATGTTTCCGCTACGCTTTAAATTTTCAATAACCTGTATTTGCATAAAATTATTATTCAATACATAGTTCGCTGTTCTCCTTAAATAATATAAACCAAATAAAAAGATTATATATGATAGAAAACTCAAGGCTATGCCCATCCAATATAGAATAGGTAACTCTGTTAATTCCTTATAACTTGTCACAGGAGCTTCGGCGATATTAATGCTGAAAATCCCAAACGGAAGTATAAATAGAAAGCCTATTAACCCAACACAATGAAGAATAAATAGAATATCGATCAATGCTGTCTCTTATACACATCTGACGCTGCCGACGACTCCTTACGTGTAGATC
>CAJXPE010000208.1 GCA_913057965.1 uncultured Marixanthomonas sp.
CGAGATCTACACGTAGGGAGTCGTCGGCAGCGTCAGATGTGTATAAGAGACAGCTATTAAACCGAAGTTTGCAGGAATTATACAACCTACAAATACCTTCGGAAAAAATAAGTTGGTTTACGAATAACACAACCCATAAAAACGTTTCGACACAAGATTTTAAAAGCGAAATCCTTTCTGTTTCATACTCGCAAGGACAACTATCCCTTTCTGAAGTCATACTAAAAGCAAACCAGCTTTTTACAGATTCTGAAGCATCCGATAAACGATTGATCCTTATTTCAGATTTTCAGCAAAACGAAACTTTTCCTGAGGTCCCCAAAAATACAGGTATCAATACGGTGCAGATAGAGCCTGTAAATACGAATAACATAGCTATCGATTCCGTTTCTATTTCTTCAAAAAACGGAAACAATATCCAACTTAAAGTTGCCGTTTCAGCAAGTGGTGACGTGCCGGAAAGTGTTCCGGTTTCACTCTTTAACGGAAATACATTAGTGGCTAAAACGGCAGTTGATTTTTCATCAAAAAACTCCAACACAACTGATTTTGATATTGAAAATCCTTCTGGTTTTAAAGGAAGGTTAGAAATTACCGATCCTACCCTACCCTATGACAACAATCTGTTTTTTAGCATCAATACCACTAAAAAGATTAAGGTGCTTTCAATCAACGAAGTCAAATCTGGATATTTACAACGATTGTTTAACCAAGAAGAGTTTGAGTACACACAACAAACCCAAAACAGTTTAAATTATAACGAAATACCCAACCAAGATTTTATTATTATCAATGAGCTTACTGCCATTCCAGCTTCGTTAGTAACCGCTATACAATCGTTTAGCGCAAATGGCGGAAGTGTGTTGGTCATTCCTTCGGAACAAGCAGAAATAAAAGATTACAACAATTTATTGGCCACCTTAGGGATGGGACGTTTTTCAGGAAAAATTACCACTGAAAAGCAGATTACACAGATAGTTTTTGACCATCCACTATATAAAAATGTGTTTGAAAAACGGGTCGTGAATTTTCAATATCCAACCGTAAATTCATATTACCAAACCAATACCAATGCCACGGCTGTTCTTAAGTACGAAGATGGAAAACCGTTTATATTTCAGAAAAACAACACCTACTTTTTAAGTGCTCCTATTAATTTAGAAAATTCAAATTTCCAGAACTCACCATTAATCGTTCCTACTTTTTACAATATGGCGCAGCAAAGTTTGGCACTGCCTAGTTTGTATTATACCATTGGAAAACAAAATAATTTTGATGTCCCGGTACAATTGATGGAAGATGAAATATTAAAAATTAAAGACAGCAGTGGCGTATTCATTCCATTACAACAAACAAAAGCCAATAAAGTAGCCATAACAACTATTGAAGAACCCGCTGTTTCTGGTACTTATGATGTTGTTAAAGACACTCATCTTATCACCAACATAAGCTATAATTACAATAGAAACGAAAGTAATTTACACTACTTAAATACCGAAAATTGGGATGGCGTGACGAATCATGCTTCAATTTCAGGACTTTTTGAAAGCATAACAGAAGCAAACAATATCAACAGTTTTTGGAAATGGTTTGTTATTTTTGCACTACTGTTCTTGTTACTGGAAATGCTGGTTTTAAAATTTTTTAAGTAATGTTGATTAAATTAGTCCCATTAACACCAACGCCTGCTAACTAAAAGAAAATCGATGGATATACTTATAAAAGCTGCAACCATACTGGACCCTGAAAGTAAACACCATACTAAAAAGAGGGATATCCTTATTGAAAATGGTACGATTAAAAAAATTGCAGCTACAATTGAAAACGCTAAAAAAGTAAAAGAGATTTCTTTAGAAAATCTACACATCTCACAAGGATGGTTTGATAGTGGCGTTTCATTTGGCGAACCAGGTTTTGAAGAACGGGAAACCATACAAAACGGATTGCAAACGGCAGCCGAAAGCGGTTTTGCACACGTAGCGGTTAATGCCAACACCAATCCGGTAACCGACAGCAAATCGAACATCAAGTTTTTAAAATCGCAGGGCCACAATAACGCGGTGTCCCTCTACCCTATTGGCGCGCTTACAGTAAAAAGCGAAAGTAAAGATTTGGCCGAACTGTATGATATGCAAAACGAAGGTGCCATTTCGTTTTACGATTATAAAAAACCCATTGCCAATGCCAACTTGCTAAAAATAGCCTTGCAATACACTCAAAACTTTGATGGTTTGGTGCAATCGTTTCCGTTGGATTATTCGGTAGCAAAAAACGGAATGATGAACGAAGGCATCAATAGCACCAAATTAGGCTTAAAAGGAATTCCAGCATTTTCAGAAGAAC
This sequence comes from uncultured Marixanthomonas sp., assembly GCA_913057965.1. Classification (GTDB taxonomy): domain Bacteria; phylum Bacteroidota; class Bacteroidia; order Flavobacteriales; family Flavobacteriaceae; genus Marixanthomonas. The sequence continues at coordinate 2,344 of CAJXPE010000208.1, forward strand.
TACAGATTACCCGCGATCTATACATCCTTGAATATACGGGCGGAAAATTGCATATCCCGACCATTTCTACCAAAAAATCGGTTCAGTTAATTAAAGAAGCTAAAAAACAAGGACTGGATGTTACGTGTAGCGTTGCTATTTCAAATCTACTATTGACAGACGATTTATTAGAAGAGTTTGACACGCACTACAAGGTATTGCCTCCTTTGCGTACTAAAGAAGACACCAAAGCCTTATTAAAAGGCCTAAAGGACGGAACTATCGACGGGGTGACGAGCGACCACGACCCAATCGATATAGAACATAAAAAAACAGAATTTGATCACGCATATTTTGGAAGCATTGGTTTGGAATCTTGCTTTGGTGCGTTACGAACGGTAGTGGATACCGAAACAGCAGTTAACGCCTTAAACCAATTGAAAAATAGATTTGGTATTGTTTCTGAACCTATTGCCGAAGGAAACAAAGCCAACATTACTTTCTTAAACCCAGATGAGACTTGGAAATTTTCAGAAACAGATATCACTTCGGCCTCTAAAAACTCAGCTTTTTTAAATCAAAAATTAAAAGGAAAAGCATACGGCATCTTTGCTAACAATAAATTAGTATTAAAAAAATAATGGAAAACCTCTCTGCGAAAACCAAAGCCATCATTGCCTACTTAACCTTTGTGGGAACTTTAATTGCCTTTTTTGTAAATAAAGACAACAAACACGAATTTGCTACGTGGCATATAAAAAATATGTTTGGGTTATTGCTGTTACTAGTTATCTCTCAAGTAACACAGGCCTATATTGATTTATTTGTTGGTGAAATATTATGGTTTCTTGCGTTCTTTTTATGGGCATTTTCATTAGTTATGGCCATTTTAAACAAAAAGCCAGCCATCCCCTACTTCAGTGAGAAATTTCAAGAGTGGTTTACCTTTCTAGATTAGATACCCTATCTTTATAGGATATTAACAACTAACGCATTTAAAATTATGGAATCAACTCCTACAGATAATGGTAAAACCATTGCTATTATCGCATACATTACCTTAATAGGCTGGATAATCGCCTTAGTAATGCACAACAATAACAAAACAGCTTTAGGCGCTTATCATATTCGGCAAATGCTAGGTTTAATGCTTTTTGGAGTTGTATTATCTATTCTTGCTAATTTTTTAGATATCTATATTCTTTCCCTTATTATTCAAATTGGATTAATAGTTTTATGGATCTTAGGACTTATAGCAGCGATTCAAGGGGAACAAAAACCCGTTCCCTTAGTAGGAGAACAATTTCAACAATGGTTTTCTGGAATAAAATAAAAGAATTTTCTACCGTTTATAATAAAAAGACCGTTTCAATACTATTTTGAAACGGTCTTTTATAGTAAAATAGTTTTCCTCAAATTTTTCTGTTCTTCATATTCTATATTCTTAACACTATATTCTATTTTTGTAGTCTATGGAAAAACAGCAATTACAACTTCAGCATAATTTTAAACCCGCTTCAACTTCTTCGGAAAAAAACCCTGTAATTATCATGCTCCACGGTTTTGGAAGCGATGAAAACGATCTTTTTTCGTTTGCAGGCGAACTACCCGACACCTACTCCGTTATTTCGTTAAAAGCGCCCATTCCTATGCAACCCTACGGAAATGCATGGTATAATATCTATTTTGATAATACCGATGGGAAATTTAGCGACACCGATCAAGCCATCGCTTCTCGCGACCTGATTGCCAATTGTATTGATGAAATTATTGAAAAATATAACGTTGATAAGGACAATGTTACACTCTTAGGCTTTAGCCAAGGAACTATTTTAAGCTTAGCTGTTGCTCTTAGTTACCCTGAAAAAATAAAGAATGTTATCGGTTTAAGCGGATATATCAATGAAGATATTTTAAAAGAAGGCTATACTGAAAAAGATTTCAGCAACCTAAATATTTATACTTCCCACGGAAACGTAGACCAAGTGATTCCGGTTGATTGGGCCCGGAAAACAAAACCTTTTTTAAAAAAATTAGGGATTGATGCCGCCTATTCTGAATTCCCTGTCGGCCATGGTGTAGCGCCACAAAACTTCCAAGAACTTAAAGAGTGGCTTAGCAAGCAATAGTTTATAAACAACATTGCCGAACACTACTTGTTGAAAACTACTTACTCAACACTGAAATTCCTATATTTGTCTATATCACTTTACAATCAGCTATGGACAAAGATTTTTGGTTACAATTAAAAGAACAGCTTTTAACTTTTTTAATCGAAATAGGCCCAGAGATTATATATGCGGTGGTTGGTTTTGTCATCGGTGTCTTTTTAATTAGGATCCTCATGAACCTACTAAGGCGAACCTTAAAAAGGTCGCACGTGGAGTTATCCTTAAAAACCTTTGTAGAAAGTCTTAGCGTATTTTTACTCTACGGCTTACTCATTTTTATCGTCGGGTCTATTGTAGGGATTAAAACTACTTCGTTTATTGCTGTTTTTGGTGCGGCGGGAATTGCCATTGCATTGGCACTTCAAGGAAGTTTAGCAAACTTCGCTGGCGGTGTTCTTATTTTAGTCTTTAAGCCTTTTAAAGTAGGTGATTTAATTCACGTAAACAATAATACGGGATATGTTCAAAAAATAGACATTTTATACACGCGCATAAAAACATTTGACGGAAGAATGATCACCATGCCCAACGGCAATGTCTCTAACAGCGATGTGGACAACCGCACTATGGAACCCTATCGCCGGATTGACCTCAATTTAAAGTTTTCCTTCGAAACAGATATCGATACCATACGCCAGATTGTTATACCTGTCTCTTATACACATCTGACGCTGCCGACGACTCCTTACGTGTAGA
>CAJXPE010000209.1 GCA_913057965.1 uncultured Marixanthomonas sp.
TACGAGATGTAGAGAGGTCTCGTGGGCTCGGAGATGTGTATAAGAGACAGCTATTCCTGGCCGCGGAACTATTGGTATTGAAGTGCCTAATAAGGATGCTCGTATTGTATCGATGCGTTCGGTAATTGCTTCACCAAAATTTCAAAAAGCCGAAATGGAATTACCGCTTGCTATGGGAAAAACTATTAGCAACGAAACCTTTGTAGTCGATCTAGCAAAAATGCCACACTTATTAATGGCAGGAGCTACCGGACAAGGTAAATCGGTTGGGTTAAATGCTATTCTTACATCTTTATTATACAGCAAACACCCGGCAGAAGTAAAGTTTGTACTCGTCGATCCTAAAAAGGTAGAACTGACCCTGTTCAATAAAATTGAACGCCATTATTTGGCCAAATTACCGGATAGCGAAGAAGCCATTATTACAGACACCAACAAAGTAATTAACACGCTTAATTCGCTTTGTATTGAAATGGATGATCGCTACGATTTATTAAAAGATGCATATTGCCGAAATATTAAAGAGTACAATACCAAGTTTAAAAATAGAAAACTAAACCCGAATGATGGCCACCGTTTTCTTCCTTATATCGTCTTGGTCATTGATGAATTTGCCGATTTAATTATGACTGCTGGTAAGGAAGTTGAAACACCCATCGCCCGTTTGGCACAATTAGCACGAGCCATTGGTATTCATTTAATTGTAGCTACGCAACGCCCTTCGGTAAACGTAATTACTGGTATTATTAAAGCTAACTTCCCAGCTCGAATTGCATTTCGGGTAACGAGCAAGATTGATTCTCGTACCATTTTGGATAATTCAGGAGCCGATCAATTAATTGGTCGTGGTGATATGTTGTACACTCAAGGTAATGACCTGACAAGACTACAATGTGCTTTTGTCGACACCCCGGAAATAGCCGATATTACAGAGTATATTGGTTCACAAAAAGCATATCCCGATGCTCATATGTTACCTGAATACGAAAGTGAGGAAGGTGGCACAACTCTTGATGATATTATTGAAGAGCGAGACAAATTATTTCCGCAAGCTGCCGAAGTATTAGTTATAGCTCAGCAAGGTTCCGCTTCCTTATTACAACGGAAGTTAAAATTAGGCTATAACCGCGCGGGAAGAATAATAGATCAACTGGAAGCAGCAGGAATAGTAGGACCGTTTGAAGGTAGTAAAGCTAGACAAGTATTAATACCAACATTAGAAGCACTTAAACAACATTTAGATAATGAAAACAACGATGCATAAATTAAAAACCATAACTTTTATAGTTTTAACCTGTTTATCGGTAAGCTTTGTACAAGCACAAGATGCTAAAAAACTGCTGAATGAAGTTTCAGCAAAAGCTAAAAATTACGATAATATTAAAATTGATTTCAAGTATAACTTGAATAATACAAAAGAAAATGTAAGTCAAGATACACGTGGCGATGTGACTATTTCAGGTGAAAAATACGTCTTGAATATGCTGGGAACCACCAGTATGTTTGACGGTAAAAAGATTTACACCATTGTTCCTGAAGATGAAGAAGTAACCATTTCAAATTACAATCCAAAAAACGACAAGCAAATTACCCCTTCAAAAATGCTTACGTTTTATGAAAATGGATATCGCTATAAAATGGATGTTACGCAAAACGTGAAAGGACGTAAAATTCAATTTGTAAAATTGATTCCTATCGATTCAAATGCTGAAATTAAAGATATTTTATTAGGTATCGACGTACAGACCAAGCACATTTATAAGTTGATACAGACCGATGCCAATGGTACTAAGTATACATTAACCGTTAATTCATTTAAAACCGATCAACCGCTTTCTAAAACCTTGTTTAGTTTTGATGAAGCGAAATATGAAACAGACGGATACTATATTAACAGACTTGATTAATTTCAACCTTCTTTAATTAAACACACTAATAACAATCCTGTTTATTATGTTACTTTTGTAGCCAAATGAAAATATTAGACAGATACATTTTAACTGCCTATTTGAAGACGTTTTTAAGCGTCTTCATTATTTTAATGTTCATTTTTGTGCTGCAAACCATTTGGTTGTACATTTCTGAACTGGCAGGTAAAGACCTAGACGTCTGGATTGTTCTGAAGTTTTTATGGTATGTTTCTCCGCGGTTAATCCCTTTAGTGCTGCCATTAACCGTTTTGGTAACTTCGTTAATGGTCTTTGGGAGTTTTGCCGAAAAGTACGAGTTTGCCGCCATGAAGTCTACCGGAATATCGCTGCAACGAGCTATGCGTGCGCTAATGGTTTTTATTGCCATTTTATCGATAACCGCCTTTTTCTTCGCCAATAATGTGATTCCGTATTCAGAATATAAATGGCAAAACTTACGCCGAAATATTGCGCAAACAAAACCCTCCATGGTTATTACCGAAGGTCAATTTAGTCAGGTTGGAGATAACTTCAATATCAAGGTTGCAGAAAAAAGTGGAGATCAAGATCAGTTTCTCGAAAATGTAGTTATTCATAAAAAAAACGATAAAAAACCTAACGGAAATTATACTGTTATCATTGCCGATAACGGCGAATTAGCAAGTGAAGAAGGCAGCAACACCCTATCGTTAATTTTAAATGATGGTAATTATTATGAAGATGTACAAGTAAGTGATATAAAAGATCAAAAGCGCGAACCCTTTGCGAAAAGTGAATTTAAAGAATATACCATCAATATTGACCTTACAGAATTCAACAGTGCTGATTTTGACAAAGACAACAACTACAATAACGAAAATATGTACACAACCGGTGAACTGGTTGTAGAGTTAGACTCCTTATCGGGAAGCTACACAAAAGATGTAAAAGCTTTTTCGAATAATATGTATTTTAGAAGTGGGATTTCAAAATTTGGCACCCACTACAAACCTTTTGACCAAAAAGAAATTGACACCGATACTATAACGAACGTCTTGGATATTTTTAATTCAGAGGAACAGGTTCGTCTTTTAGATCTTTCATTAAACAACACACGGGGAACGCTTCAATCCATTGAAGCCAAAAAAAGGGATTTCTTTGTGAAAGCTAAACGGCTTAATAAGTTTGAAATAGCCCTTCATGAAAAATACGTCTTAGGCGTAGCTTGTGTTATCCTCTTTTTTGTCGGAGCTCCTTTGGGTGCCATCATTAGAAAAGGAGGAATGGGATTACCAATGGTTGTAGCTGTCTTATTATTTTTAACCTACCATTTTATTGGTATTTTTGCTAAAAATAGCGCAGAAGATGGCACTATGCATCCGTTTATCGCTACTTGGCTTAGTACCGCTATTATGCTTCCATTGAGTATTTGGCTTACCTATAGAGCCACAACCGACCAAGGGATTGTGGATATTGACTCATTTTTACAACGTATTGGAAAACTTTTTAAAAAGAGGGAAGATAAAGAAGAATAAGTCTTTATTGAATTTCAAAACTGTCCTTATATAAACTTCTTCAATTTAGCTCGCATTACGTATCTTTGTACCCATAATTAAATGCTATGATTCCTACAGAAAAAGAAACCACTATACAGTTGAATACCATTGACGAAGCCATTTCCGATATTAAAAATGGAAAGGTAGTAATTGTTGTTGATGATGAAAATCGCGAAAATGAAGGTGATTTTATTGCTGCTGCTGAAATGGTAACCCCAGAAATGATCAACTTTATGGCCACACACGGTCGTGGTCTTATCTGTGCTCCTTTAACCGAAGAACGCTGTAACGAATTAAGCCTAAATATGATGGTGGAAAACAATACTGTTCTACACCATACACAATTTACCGTTTCTGTCGATTTAATTGGTCACGGTTGCACTACCGGAATTTCGGTACACGATAGATCCAAAACCATACAATCGTTAGTTAGTAAAGAAACAAAACCTAATGATTTAGGAAGGCCAGGGCATATTTTTCCATTACGTGCCAAAGAAGGCGGTGTTCTAAGGAGAACTGGCCATACCGAAGCTGCTATTGACTTAGCACGATTGGCTGGATTAGAACCAGCAGGTATTTTGGTTGAAATCTTAAATGAAGATGGTACGATGGCCAGACTGCCACAATTAGTGGATGTAGCTCAAAAATTTGATCTTAAATTAATTTCTATTGAAGATCTTGTTGCTTATAGAATGGAGCACGATTCTTTAATTGAAAAAAAGGAAGATTTTGATATTAATACCAAATTTGGCAAGTATCGATTACGAGCCTATAAGCAAACCACCAACGACCAAGTACACATTGCCCTAACCAAAGGAAACTGGAAAGAAAATGAACCCGTTCCCGTACGAGTTAACGCTACCTTGGTAAACAGTGATATATTAGCTGCTTTAACCAATAATGCCGAGAAAAAATTAGATGACATGTTCAATGTCATCAATAAGGAAGAAAAAGGGGCTATTGTGTTTATCAATCAACAAAGTCAATCTCTTAATCTTTTAAATCGTCTTAAGGAATTAAAAGAGAATCAAAGCGGTGATGACGTATCAAAAGCGCCACGCATTAAAATGGATAATAAGGATTTTGGTATTGGCGCCCAAATACTACACGATTTAGGCATTCACAAACTTCGTTTAATATCAAATAGTGAACAAACCAAACGAGTTGGGATGATTGGCTATGGCTTAGAGATTATTGAATACGTTAATTATTAAAAATGCTTTTGTGACAAGCAAGAAAATTAGGGTTTTATCCCTTCCGACCCGTTTGCTCCGCTTTGGACTACTTTCCCTTAATAAGGGAAAGAGCTAAAAGGACAGCCGCAGTTATTTCGACGGTAGGAGAAATCACATCTCCTTTCAATTTTTATTTTTTATATAACGTTATGGCTGATTACTCAGATAAGATTTCTCAGTCGTTCCTCCTTCGAAATGACAGAGCGTTATTACAGCACAGATTGTATCGCTTTTTTCATAACTTCTGCCCTCTTTTTAACTTCGGCTTCTGTCCAACTTAATTTTATTAAAGAAGAAATGGTGCGGCTCATCCACGCGTCACTTTTTGAGAAATCGGTATCGTTTAAATCTTGAATTTGATTTTTTAATTCAGAAGAAAGTGGTGCTAATGATTTTAAATCACGAAGATGTTCCCAACCGTTTATGTAATGCCAATTGTTGGTGTACCAGTAAAAACCTGTCTCTTATACACATCTGACGCTGCCGACGACTCCTTACGTGTAG
>CAJXPE010000210.1 GCA_913057965.1 uncultured Marixanthomonas sp.
GATGTAGAGAGGTCTCGTGGGCTCGGAGATGTGTATAAGAGACAGACTTTTAACAGAGGTCTTATTTAAAATTTTTCAGAAGAAGTATAACCTAAGTTACCATGAAAAGAACATTTCAGCCATCAAAGAGAAAAAGAAGAAATAAACACGGTTTTAGAGAGCGTATGGCTTCAGTAAACGGTAGAAAAGTTTTAGCTGCCCGTAGAGCTAAGGGTAGAAAGAAACTATCTGTGTCTTCTGAAACACGTCACAAAAAATAATGTTTATATCTTATAAATAATAAAGGTGTTGTTTTTATACAACGCCTTTTTTTATACCCTAATGCTTCGTAATTTTACATACCAGATAAAAACTTCCTTTAAAAATGCCTAAAAACGAAAACTTAAAATCCATCTTGATTATTGGTTCTGGTCCTATAGTTATAGGTCAGGCGTGTGAATTTGATTATTCAGGTTCCCAATCACTACGCTCACTTCGTGAAGACGGAATAGAAACCATACTTATAAACAGCAACCCGGCAACTATTATGACCGACCCTACTATGGCGGATCATGTGTATTTATTGCCGCTTACCACAAAATCGCTGGTAAAGATTTTAAAAGAACACCCCCAAATAGATGCCGTTTTACCAACAATGGGAGGTCAAACAGCATTAAACCTTTGTATTGAAGCGGATGAAAAAGGAATTTGGGAAGATTTTGACGTAAAACTTATTGGTGTTGATATTGATGCCATTAATATTACTGAAGACCGCGAAGAGTTTAAACAGTTAATGGGACGTATTGGCGTTCCTGTAGCACCCGCAAAAACAGCTAAATCGGTCCTTCAGGGAAAAGAAATTGCTCAAGAATTCGGTTTGCCACTGCTTATTCGTGCCTCGTTTACTTTAGGTGGGGCAGGAGCGGCTTTTGTTGAAACAGAAGATGAATTTGAAGAAGCGCTATCGCACGGTTTAGAAGTGTCTCCAATTCATGAAGTGCTAATTGATAAAGCTTTGCAAGGTTGGAAAGAATATGAATTAGAGCTATTGCGTGACAAAAACAATAATGTAGTCATTATTTGTACCGTAGAAAATATGGATCCTATGGGTATTCATACTGGAGATTCCATTACAGTAGCACCGGCAATGACCTTGAGCGATTCTGCTTTTCAACGTATGCGCGATTTGGCTATTAAAATGATGCGAAGCATAGGTGACTTTGCAGGTGGTTGTAATGTGCAGTTTGCAGTGAGCCCTGACGAGAAAGAAGATATTATCGCGATTGAAATCAATCCACGGGTTTCTCGTTCGTCTGCGTTAGCTTCTAAAGCAACCGGATATCCCATTGCAAAAATTGCAGCGAAATTGGCCTTAGGGTATACCCTTGATGAATTGGATAACCAAATTACAAAAACTACTTCAGCTTTATTTGAACCAACGTTGGATTACGTAATCGTAAAAATTCCACGATGGAACTTCGATAAATTTGAAGGATCTAACCGTATTCTCGGCCCTCAAATGAAATCGGTAGGCGAGGTGATGGGGATTGGTCGTTCTTTCCAAGAAGCGTTGCATAAAGCCACACAGTCGCTTGAGATTAAGCGAAACGGTTTAGGTGCCGATGGCAAAAGTTATACCGACTACGATCAAATAATGGACAAGCTTAAACATGCGAGCTGGGATCGAGTATTTGTAATTTACGATGCAATACAGTTGGGTATTCCTTTAAGCCGTATTCACGAGATTACAAAAATTGATATGTGGTACTTAAAGCAATACGAAGAATTGTACTTGCTTGAAAAAGAAATTTCTGAATATACACTAGATACCCTTCCTAGGGAATTATTGCTCGAAGCCAAACAAAAAGGCTACGGGGATCGCCAGATTGCCCATATGTTGAAGTGCTTGGAAAGTGAAGTATATAAAAAGCGGGAAGAACTTAAAATTCAGCGTGTTTATAAATTAGTAGATACGTGTGCGGCGGAATTTGAAGCAAAAACACCTTATTACTATTCTACCTTTGAAAATGAAGTGGAAACAGCCGATGGCAACCGCCACGTTGAAAATGATAGTAAGGTTTCAGATAAAAAGAAAATAATCGTGTTAGGTTCCGGTCCTAATCGTATTGGGCAAGGTATTGAGTTTGATTACTGTTGTGTACACGGGGTATTAGCTGCTGCAGAATGCGGCTACGAAACCATTATGATTAACTGTAACCCTGAAACGGTTTCGACCGATTTTGATATAGCTGATAAACTATACTTCGAGCCAGTTTTCTGGGAACACATTTACGATATTATTCGTCACGAAAAACCAGAAGGTGTGATTGTTCAGTTAGGTGGTCAAACCGCTTTAAAATTAGCTGAAAAATTAGAACGCTACGGAATTAAAATTATGGGAACTAGCTTCGAAGCGCTGGATTTAGCTGAAGACAGAGGAAGTTTCTCAACGATTCTGAAAGAAAACGACATTCCATATCCTGAATTTGGAACTGCTGAAACCACACAAGAAGCGTTGGAATTGGCTGACCAATTAGACTTTCCGTTATTGATTCGTCCTTCCTACGTGTTAGGAGGTCAGGGAATGAAAATTGTGATTAACAAAGAAGAATTGGAAGAGCACGTTGTAGATTTACTTCGGAAAATACCGAACAACAAACTCTTATTAGACCATTATTTAGATGGTGCTATCGAAGCAGAGGCGGATGCTATTTGCGACGGTGAAAACGTCTACATTATGGGTATTATGGAACATATTGAGCCTTGTGGTATTCACAGTGGTGACTCCAATGCCTTACTGCCGCCGTTTAATTTAGGCGATTTGGTCATTCAGCAAATAAAAGACCATACTAAGAAAATTGCTTTAGCACTGAATACAGTGGGATTGATTAATATTCAATTCGCTATAAAAGATGATAAAGTATATATAATTGAAGCAAACCCGAGAGCATCTCGTACGGTTCCATTTATAGCAAAAGCATATAAAGAACCATATGTAAATTATGCAACCAAAGTGATGTTGGGTAAAAAGAAACTTTCAGATTTTAACTTTAATCCACAATTAGAGGGGTACGCTATTAAGCAACCAGTATTCAGCTTTAATAAATTCCCGAATGTGAATAAACAATTGGGGCCAGAGATGAAAAGTACTGGTGAGAGTATCTTATTTATTGATAGCTTAAAGGATGACGATTTTTACGAGTTATATTCTAGAAGAAAAATGTACTTAACTCGATAAGAATAGGGTTCTAATAAATCTAATTTTAAAAAAGCAGGACATTAATGTTCTGCTTTTTATTTTTTAAAAGAAACGATAACATTGTGATTATTTAGCTCATCAATATGTTTTTCTACTTCAAACTTTGAAGCTTTAAAATCATCATGCCTACTTCTTTTAATTTTAAGGCGATGCGCGCTCTTTAAAAAACGTCTAATTTCTAATTTTGAATCAAGAATTAAACCGGGAACTTCCACATTGTTACCATCGTCATCTTTGGCAACCATCGTAAAATAGGACGAATTACAATGTTTTTTAACTTCTGTATGAATATTTTCAGCCTCTACACGAATGCCAATAATCATAGAGGTTTTGCCCACATAATTTACGGACGCTTTCATGGTAACCAACTCTCCAACTTCAATAGGTTTTAAAAAGTTTACCGTATCAACTGATGCCGTTACGCAATAGTTTTTACTGTGTTTAGAAGCACAAGCAAAAGCAATCTGGTCCATAAGCGATAAAATGTACCCACCGTGTATTTTTCCACTGAAATTGGTATGCGACGGTAGCATGAGTTCCGAAATGGTTACTTGTGATTCTTCTACGTGTTTATGAACTTCAGTCATTTAATTTCTATTAAAGTGTGGTGAATTTTCTTCGGAAACATCAGTGATAAAATACTTGGTGTCGCCCCAAAAGAAAAAGGTATCGTAGCGTTCTATATAGGTTAATTTTACATAGCTCCCTTGATATTCTTTCAGTTTTTCGATTACATCGGCTTCTTTGTCCATCACCGAAAATGAAAAAATTTGTGCTCCACTAATCCCTTGGCTTATTTCACCTTCCCAGGTTTTTACGATAACGCCCCTGTGACTAAATTTTATTAACTCGCCAGCCCGAGTACCTTCACTAAAGGTCACAAAATAGACAAAGGAAAAGTACGCTAAGTACAATGCCAATAGGCTTCCGAGAATGATGAATAGTATTTTTTTCATGATGTATTTCCTGTAAAGCAGGGGCTTATTTAGTTATCGATTTACGTTTATTCCTCATCTTCTTCTTGAGCTCGACTTAATAATTTGCTGTCAATAGTTTTACTTGCTTTAGCTCCCAATTTTTTCAGTCTTTCAACTCGACGGACTAAATTTCCTTTTCCAGTCAGTTTTTTCATGGCACTTTCATAGCTGTTTTGTACGGTGCCAATTTGTTTGCCAATCTTAATTAATTCGTCTGTTAAATTGGTAAATGAGTCATATAATGCTCCTGCTTGTTTGGCAATATCCAGAGCATTTTGTTTTTGACGATCGTTTTGCCATAAATTATCTACCAAGCGTAAAGCTGCCAACAAGGTTGCTGGAGTTACAATGATCACTTGCTTATCGAAAGCTTGCTCGTATAAATTAGGTTCATGGGCTGAGGCAATAGCAAAGGCCGGTTCAATTGGGATAAACATAAATATTGTATCTGGACTTTCGTCAACTAGGTATTGGTAGTTTTTAGCACTTAGTTGCTCCACATGGCGTTTTATGGAAGCAATGTGTTGCTTTAAATGAACTTGCTTTTGTTCTTCATCTTCTTCAGAAACCAAACGTTCAAAATGTACCAAGGAAACTTTACTATCAATAATCATTTTCTTTCCATCGGGTAAGTGGATCATTACATCGGTCTGCAATCGTTTTCCTTCGGTAGTGGTGTGGCTATCTTGGATAGTATATTCACGGTCTTTCTCAAGCCCAGACTTTTCAAGGATTCGCGTTAAAATCAATTCGCCCCAATTACCTTGCATTTTACTGTCACCTTTTAAGGCTTTGGTGAGGTTATCAGCGTCTTTGCTCATTTGTCGGTTAAGCTCAGAGAGGTGCTTTAATTGCTCTTTTAGTTCGCTGTGGCGACCTACACTTTCTTTGTTGGTGTCTTCCACCCGCTTTTCGAACACCTTTATTTTTTCCTGAAGCGGATTCAACAAAACCTCCA
>CAJXPE010000211.1 GCA_913057965.1 uncultured Marixanthomonas sp.
GTCGGCAGCGTCAGATGTGTATAAGAGACAGGCCACGATTGGATGCGATTGCAAAAGATTTGGTGTGGCATTTTAACGAACGTGGCTATCAAGGTAAAGGTATGTTGGTGGCGCTGGATAAGCCAACAGCGGTTAGGATGTACAATTTGATCACGAAGCATTGGGAGGAATACCTTTCAGCATTGGAAAATAAAATACAAAAAGCCAATGACGCCCAAGAAGTATTGGATTTAGAGCGAAAATACAGCCGTATTAAAGCTACTGAAATCTGTGTGGTGGTAAGTCAAGAGCAAAACGAAGAAGAGAAGTTTGCCAAGATGGGCTTGGATATCACGCCGCATCGCAAAAAAATAGTAGAGCGAAATCTGGAAAAAGATTTTAAAGATGCCGAAAATCCATTTCGCTTGGCCATTGTTTGTGCGATGTGGATTACTGGTTTTGATGCTCAATGTGTTTCTACCATTTATCTGGATAAACCCATAAAAGGTCATACGTTGATGCAAACCATTGCGCGTGCGAATAGGGTGTATGATGATGAAAAGGAAAATGGATTAATAGTAGATTACGGAAATGTCTATACCCAGTTGGAAAAAGCGTACAGTGTTTATGGGGGAGGAAGTGGAAGCGGCAGCACAGGAAAACCGGCCAATCCCGATAGCCCAGTACTGAAACCTATAGATAAAGTGAAGCAGTTAAAAGAGGTTGTAAAAGAGACTGAAACCTTTTTGAAAGAGCTTGACTTTACATTGTCCAGCTTAACCCAAGCCAAACCGATGGAACGGATCGCGCGATTAAATGATGCGGTGGAAGCTATTTCATTAAATGAAAAAACACGTACTGAATTTGAGGTCATGGCGCGTGATGTTTTTAGAAAATATAAAGCGTTGTTTCCCGAGAAAGAAGCATTGCCTTTTACCAAAAAGTACAATGCTATTAACGGAATTTATAACCAATTGAATCAAAATGTTCGTTCGGCAGATGTTTCAGAAATTATTATGGAACTGCAATCTATCGTCAGTGAGAATATCTTAATAGCTGAAGATGCGGTAAGCGAGAAGAAAGAAGATGTTTACATTGACATTAGCAATCTAGATTTTGAAAAACTAAAGAAAGCGTTTGCCAAAACAAAACGAAAAAACACAATGGTTTTTAACCTGCAACAAGCTGTTGAAAAGCAGTTAGAAAAAATGTTACGGGAAAATCCGCTACGATTGGAGTTTTACGATCGGTACAAAAAAATAATTCAGGAATACAACGAAGGGAAAAGCCTTGAAAACACTTCCATAGCTTTTGATAAGTTAAAAGAATTTATAAAAGATCTTTCTTTTGAACAAAAGCGGGCGGTACGGGAAAACATCACGGACGAAACTTTGAGTATATTCGATTTGTTAAGGGAAGGAAAAGAGTTGGATCAAAAAGAGTACAAGGAAGTAAAAAAGATAGCAGTTAAAACCTTGGAGCAATTAAAAAAAGAAAAACTTAAAATTGATCATTGGTATGAAAGTCGGCAAGTACAAGCGCAAATTAAAAGCTTGATTTATACCAATCTGTTGCATTTACCCCAAGAACACTACACTGATGAAGAAGTAGGCATAAAATCGGCCAATGTGTATCAACATATTTTTAGTCGGTATGGGCAGCAATTAGCGTCTTAATTTAATAACATAAAGCTTTAAAAAAAACATCCACTTCTTCCTCAAAAACCGCTATCGGTATCCGGTGTGCCAAGTTTGGGCGCAAGTGAATCCGGTATTCAATGTTGTTGTCTATTGTTTTAGAAAGAAATTGAAATGTTTCACTTGGAGTTATTACATCATCTTTTGCGCCCAAGATAATATGTTTCAGATTTAAAGACGAAATAATAGTATCTGGCATTTCTTGTGCTACCGAGCGAGAAGCCAGAGCCGGATTAAACAGCAAAGCTGGACGGTTTAATACTTCTGAAATATAATACCCAGCAAAGCCACCCATACTACTCCCAATTACCACATTTATTTCTGGGTCGTGTTTTTTATAGGTTGTAAGTAGCTGCTTGATGGTATTCGGGTTATTTCGGTAATCGATGTTTGGAGCATAGACGGTTCCAAATTTTTCTAAAACCGTTCGTTTTTCATTATTTAAACTACTGTCAAGACCGTGGAGGTATAAAATATTCATTTTAAGAAGGTTTTAGGTTTATAATAGTATAGGTTCTAAATTGTTTTGGGTGCGCCACGTTTCAATTAGATTACTATACATACTTTGTATTGGTCTGTTGCGTTTGCCGCAAACCTGTACTAAACGTTTATTACGTACCTCAATGGTCGCAATGTATTTTACTTGGTTTTTTAGTTTCATTTTTAAACTGAATACATGGGTAAATCCATTGACGCACGGCTCTAAATAGCTAAATACGCAATGCAACATAGTCTTGCTTTCTTGGAGCAATGTTTTACCGTCGGTGATTTCGCTTATGGTGAACTGCTGTTCATGTATCATTTTTGAAAATAAAGGAAGACCCAGCCCAGCCCAAGTGCTTTCTAATCGTTCTTTGGTCGCAAAATAGTTATCCCCATAATGCCATTCGTCAACCGCTCTTTCAACTGATCTTAAGGTGCGGCCTTTAAGGCTATAGATTTTTGGAGGCACGCTTTGGTAGCGTTGGTATTCAAAATAATCAACACATTCCGATATTTCGTCTAAGGCTATTTCTTCTCTAAAGCGCGAAAAGAAGTTTACGACCGATTTCCAAAAACTAATATCGGCGACAAAAACATCCAGGTGGTAGCGAAAGGTATTACTGTGTCGTAAGAGGAGGTTTACCAAATAAGTGATTTCTGTACTGCCTTTTACCAATCGGGCGCCCACAATGTATCGATCCAAAACATGGTTGGTAAACCCGGTCAAATCGATTTGATTTTGTAAGAGCACATAATTTTCTTTTTTTGAAATGGAATGTGTTTCTTTTAAGGTCCTCCTTAGGCTGGCCTGTTCCAATAGGCTGGTCATGATGTTAACTTCATAATTGGTTAAGTGCGGCAAATGCTTTCCTAAAAAATTATGCTCTCCTTCTTCTAAAAAAAGATAGTTAAACCAATATTCAGCGCAGGGTATGTAGTGTTTATGGTATTTTTGAAAAACCAATGGTAAAGATTTCTTTTGAAAATCGGGACGTTCAGCGAGGATACAGATACATATAAATAGATGTTTTCCATACAATTTGTTTGCTCTATCCTGTTTGCATTGTGCAAGTTGTTCAATATACATCTTGCAACTATTAAACTGGTAGGTGGTCTGTTGGGTTACAAACAACCCTTTTCGAAAACACCAAATAACAGCATGACACATCTCCGTAAATAGCCGTTCGTTTTTTAGGACTAGCAACTGTTCCAACCAATCAAAAAACCGAATTTTATGCCCTTCGGTAGCTCTATTGAGAAACCCTTCGGTTAGTTCACTAAATTGATAAGCATCCAGCACCGTGTTATGTATGTGACCGAGCAAGTCTATTTGGTGGGAGGTCAACCAAACGTTTTTATACCGATTTTTAACGGGTTGCCCTACCGAAGAAGGGACAGGGCGGCTATCTACTATTCGGGTATTCATTGACATTGCTCTCTAAAATATTCATAAATCATCACCATGGCCAAGGTGTCCAGTTCGCAATATCGTAACAACCCTGTTTCAATGGCTTTCCGTTCTTCGTTAGTAACCTCTTGAAATTGTAGCTTTCCGTATGCTGTCAATGCCGCACCGCCATCGCTAATGCCTTCAATTTCGGTAATTGTGTTGTCTAGGCTGTCTTTATCCCAATCGTCAAAAATAGGAGGGAGGAGCTTGTATGGGCTGATTGGCTTATCGTTTTTCATGTGTAGCAAGGTATGGTCTTTGGAAAAATTCTTGCTGCTAACTTGTAACTGAGAAAGCGGTTGTTGGTATTTTTCTTGAAGAAATTTACTGGAATGTAAAACTGCCGGCAGCACCGCCTTGATAGAATTAGAACCTCCCATATACGGGTCGTAATAATAATGAAGTACCGTTTTGTAAAGATCGATCATATCACGTTCGCCTTGCCAAGTATCTGCATTGCTTCCGGTGCTATGGCTAATACTCTTTATAAAATCGATCAGTGCTGTTTTGTCAGGCTCTTCGGAAACTTTCAGTTGATTATAAATCACATTTACAATAGTATTTTCGTGATTGTGGTACCTAAAAATACTACCATTGTTACTCGAAAGTGATTCTTTTAAGGCACGGATAAATTCGAAATTTGGGAATACACCAATTGTTGTGTCGAGGTATTCATTATGATGTTCTATGCGACCATCTTCATAAACGATGTGGTGACTGAATTGAAATGCTAATTGCTCATATGGATGCCTTCCTTTGGTAAAGGGAATGGCAACAGCTGTAGTTTCAAAATCGATAAAGTTTAGTGGAAATTTCCAGGTACTAAGCTCATCTTTCAGACCCTCTTTGTCAAAATAAGGCTGCGAGTCATTGCTTGTTTGTTTTTCAATTTGTATCCATTGGCGTTCGGTACGACTTATTTTATCAGCTTCAGGGCGTATGTTTACATCATTTGGCGTAAGCTGGTGCATAAAGAACTTACCTTCCTCTATTATTTTTTTTGACTTTTTGAAGTCCCATACATCATAGCTTTTTGGAGCATTTATTTTTTCTTCGGAAAAGTTTAATTGTGCAGACCAGCATTCATGAAAACCGCTTTTTAATGTCTCGGAGGCGTTTTCTACTTGAAATTCACAACCTTTACAATGCCTGCCAATCTCGGTAAAAATCTTGGTGTCTCGTTGGTAATGATGATGGAAATAGGAAACTAGCTCTGAAAATGACCGAGTTTCATCCAATGGGTTTTCATTGTGAATAAGAGCAATCTCATCATCTACATTTATTTTGCACAAAATAGAATCACCAATATCCGAAGCGCTAATACCTTCTTTTTTTACAATTCCAGTTCTGTTTTCAGCATTTGTAGCAATTTTAAAGTATTGGTTCAATCCATTGACGGTGGCAACAGCATCCTTATTAACTAACTGTAACGAAGAAGTAATAATCCAATCCGGATAACAAAGTTGCATGACATATTTTTGAAATGCAATATCATAAAGGCTGTCTCTTATACACATCTCCGAGCC
>CAJXPE010000212.1 GCA_913057965.1 uncultured Marixanthomonas sp.
CTACACGTAAGGAGTCGTCGGCAGCGTCAGATGTGTATAAGAGACAGCAGTAGCGGTCATAGCCACTGTTATCATTATGATCGAGGAACTTGTTCTGGAGGCAGTCTATTATCCCGACACTCGTGGCAAGACTTTTCATGGTATTGTTTATAGTCTCTTGGATGTCATGCCGGTGATTATGATACTGGCAGGGTTTAAGTTTGCCTGGGATGCATCTAAAAAACAATTGGAGGTTGAAGAACTACGATCCTCTGCCACGGAGAGCGAACTACAATTTCTGAAATCACAAATTAATCCACATTTTTTATTCAACAACCTGAACAATCTATATTCTTACGCTATAGAGGAGTCACCGAAAACGCCCTCCATTATTTTGGAACTTTCTTCCGTACTTCGATATATGCTCTATGACTGCAAGGAGAAATATGTGGCACTTTCGAAAGAAATAGACCATCTTAAAAACTTCACTCAATTGAACGAGTTACAGATTGAGGAACGTGGAAAGGTTGTCTTTAAAACCGAAAACATCCAATTAGAGTATTGCATCGCACCTTTAATATTGACGGTATTTATCGAGAATGCTTTTAAGCACAGTACGGCGAACCAATCAAACGATATTTCCATTGAAATCGATATCCATGTGTCAGAGAAAGGATTATTAGAGTTTAAATGTGAAAATTCATTTCGCCATGTAACAAACACTAATACTACCTATAAAGGCATCGGTCTTCAAAATGTTAAAAAACGGTTGTTACTTTTATATCCTGATGCCTATGAACTAACTATTTCTGATTCTAAAGAAGCATATACCGTTCATTTGAAAATGCAATTAAAGATAGATAAGGCATGATACACTGCATCATTATCGAAGACCAACCGCCAGCTCAAAGAGTGTTGAAAAAATACATCGGAGACATGGATAATATGGTCTTGAAGGCAACCTTTGTGGATGCACTTCAGGCAATGGATTTTTTAAAAACCGAACCCGTGGACCTCATTTTTTTGGACATTCACCTACCCAAGATTTCAGGTATCGATTTCCTAAAAGCATTAACACATAAGCCCCAAGTAATTTTGACCACTGCATTTTCTGAATATGCTTTGGAGAGTTATGAATATGATGTGGTCGACTATCTTTTAAAACCATTTTCTTTCGAGCGCTTCGTGCAAGCGGTCTCCAAGGTCCAGATACTGAAATCGGAAGGATTCAAGCCCGAAAATCAAATTGAAATCGCATCATCACCCGAAGTAATTTTTATTAAATCAGGTTACGAGCATATCAAAATTGATGTGGCCGATATCCGTTTTATTCAATCTGATGCTGATTATACCGAAATATTCACGTCCGAAAAGAAATACCTTTCCCAAGAACCGCTTCGGCATTGGGAAGAATATCTAGATTCAAAAAAGTTTGTACGCATACACAAATCCTACATCCTCAATACTTCAAAAATAAAAAAAATCATAGGCAACCAAGTGCATTTGGATGAAAGTACGAACCTTCCTATTGGCCGTGCCTACAAAGAACAATTTATGAAAAACCTAATTCGGTAAAAGAAACTCTTAAGAAATTTAAGTTGTATTTCAATATCTTTAAAATAAACACAATCCCTTTAATATGAGAAAAATAAGTTTTTTATTTTGTTTAGTATGTATGACCGCCCTTAATGCTCAGAGAGATTTTAGCAAGACCAAAATAACCTCCGAAAAACTATCGGACAACATTTATGCTTTATTTGGTGAAGGCGGAAATATAGGTTTGGCCATAGGTGAAGATGCAGCCTATCTTATCGATGCTCAATTTGGTCCTCTAACTGAAAAAATAGTGGCACATGTAAAGACGCTTAGCGATAAGCCCATCAATTTTGTTCTCAACACACATCTACATGGTGATCATACAGGAGGTAACCAAAACTTGGCCAAAGCAGGTGCCATAATAATAGCGCATGACAACGTTCGCAAAAGAATGGTGACTGCAGATGAGTCCCAACCAGAGGGAGCCTTTCCTGTCGTAACATTTAATGATAAAATGACATTGTATTTGGGTAATGGCAAAAGTCTTCATGCAATGCATGTAAACCCGGCTCATACGGACGGGGATACCTATTATTATTTTCCCGAAGAGAATGTGATACATATGGGAGATAATTTTTTTAGTGGCCGCTACCCATATATAGATCTTAATTCAGGAGGAGATATCGACGGATTGATATCAAACATTTCAATGGCTTTAGCTATAGTAGACGATGGCACCAAAATAATACCAGGCCATGGAGCTGTCTCTTCAAAGGCAGATTTGGAAAGCTATAAGAGCGTTTTAGTCACCCTTCGTGCCCGTGTAAAAAAGGCCAGGGACGAAGGTAAGTCATTGGAAGAAACCCAAAAATTAGGTCTATCTAAAGAATGGGATGCAACCCATGGACAAGGCTTTATCAACGCGGATAGGATTATTGAATTTATATATAAATCCGCTGATTAAAAAGATACTATTTAATAGGTTTTCGGCTGTATTAATGGCTATTTCTACGACATAATAAATGTAGGTAGCTTCTTAGGAGTAAAAGCCAACATTTTCGTTTCATTGACTAATTAAGTGTAGAGCATATTACACTTGAACGAATCCTAATGATGGGCCAGTGGTCTTCTCTTTTTAATTACATAATGGCTCGGAACAAATCTAAAAAAAAGGAACAGTGTCGTTCGCTTGGTTTAAACTGTTGGTTACAGGTTTGAAGTCTTATAAAAAGGTAAAAAAAACTAAATTTGTTCTTTCATCTAATTTAAAACCAATGACAAGAACAATTCTAACGCTATCCATATTTTTTTTTACAATTTTTTCCTTCGGACAAAGTGAAAATAAAAGTTTTGTTGTAAAACATACCACAGCAACTATAGAACCTGATGGTGCTCTTGACGAACCAATTTGGCAAACTACCGCAAGTGCTAGTGCCTTTAATCAATATTTTCCGCTCGATACCGTAAAAGCACAAAACCAATCAGAAATTAAAATTTTGTATGATGATAAAAACCTGTATATAAGTATAAAGGCTCACTCTATTGGCAAGAACTATGCACTACAATCTTTAAGGCGAGATTTTAGAGGGAGTGGTAATGATGGCTTTACATTGCTTTTTGATACCTACAACGATGGCACCAATGCGTTTTTATTTGGTATTAATCCGCAAGGTGTGCTTAGAGAAGGACTCATTTCAAACGGAGGTACTAATGGCAACAATTTGGATCTTTCGTGGGATGTAAAATGGAAAGGAGCCTCCAAAATTTACGATGACTATTTTACTGCCGAAATGATGATACCATTAACTTCTTTAAAATTTAAGGAAGGGGCAACTAAATGGAGATTAAATAGCTATCGTATTGACACACAGTCAAATGAGCGCAGCAGTTGGGTTCGAATTCCACAAAACCAAATGATGATCAATCTAGCATTTATGGGTGAAATGGTTTTCGAAAAACCCCTAGGAAAATCTAGAAGTCCGCTTGCCATTATACCATATATCAATGCCATATCGCAAAAAGATTTTGAAACCAATGAAGGTTTTAATAACTTAAAAGTGGGCGGGGATGCCAAGGTTGCTATTGGCAATAGTTTGAATTTAGATTTGACATTAAATCCAGATTTTTCACAAGTAGAAGTTGATGATCAAGTAACAAATTTAACGCGTTTCGAAGTTTCGCTTCCTGAGAAAAGGCAGTTTTTTGTTGATAATAGCGATCTATTCGCAAGTTTTGGAGATGGACGCGATGCAAATCCTTTTTTCTCTAGACGCATCGGTATCGCTAGAGATGCGGAAGGTAACTCCATAGAGAATAGAATTATTGCGGGTGCTCGTTTAAGTGGGAAATTAACCAAAGACCTTAGGATCGGTGTTTTAAATATCCAGACAGCCAAAGATGAAGAAAATGAAATTCCTTCCAATAATAATACCATGATAGCCCTTCAGCAAAGAGTCTTTTCGAGGTCAAATATCGGGGTGTTTTATATCAATAAGCAATCATTTGAAAAGAATGACTTTGTTGATCGAGAAGATGAATACAACAGCGTGGTTGGTCTTGATTATAATTTGGCATCTAAAGATAATACATGGTCTGGTAAAATGTACATCCACAAGTCTTTTCAACCCGATGATAATGTAGGTAATATATCTGCAGGAGCAAATCTTAGATATAACTCTAGAAAATATAACTTCTACGTTAAAGGAATTTCGATAGATGAAGATTTTTCATCTGATTTAGGCTTTATAAGAAGAACAGGAATTTTCAAAAGCATTGTAAGTGCAGAGCGTGTTTTTTGGCCAGAAAAAGGAATCATTCAAAATCACGGATTTCGATTTTTCCCTATTCTTATATATGACCCTAGCCTGAATTTTAAAAATACTGATTATGACCTTATGAGTTCTTGGAAAGCAACTTTTAAAGATCAATCACAATTTGAGATAGAATTAACAAATAGTTTTACCTTTCTATTTGACAGCTTTGACCCTACTAATACGACTGGTGCACTAAAACTACCCGGAGATCAAGGTTATCATTATAATAGTTTAAAATTTAGCTATCAATCAGATATGCGAAAACTTTTTGCTTTTAAAATGGGCTCTAATGTTGGTGGTTTTTACAACGGAAAACGTTTTTCTTTAGAAAGTATGATGACCTTGCGCTTTCAGCCAAAAGTCTTTCTTTCACTAGTTTTAAATTATGATCAAATTACATTGCCAGACCCATACGCAAGTGCTGATATTTGGTTGATAAGTCCAAAAATTGACATCACTTTTAGCAAGTCTATTTTTTGGTCCACATTAATTCAATATAGCAACCAAAGAGACAACTTAGGATTCAATTCAAGATTACAATGGCGTTTTGCTCCACTCTCAGATCTGTTCATTGTTTATAATGATAATTACTTTGTGAATTCTTTTGAACCCAAGAGTAGATCTATAAATCTTAAACTTAGCTATAGATTTAATCTTTAATAATAATCAGGCATTAACAAAGCTGAGTTCAACCCATAAGTGTGTTGCACTTATTACTTAAACATAGATTTCAATTACTGTCTCTTATACACATCTGACGCTGCCGACG
>CAJXPE010000213.1 GCA_913057965.1 uncultured Marixanthomonas sp.
GCTCGGAGATGTGTATAAGAGACAGGTCTCTGGGAAAGTCACGGAGCTGCAATTACTACGTCATTCTGTCTTCTTTTTATTGTCTTGGCATATTCAGCAGGAATAAATGATTATACTTTTATTGAAATCGCCCTATTCCTTTGTGCATATATAGTGGGCGGGTACCAAAAAGCCGTTGAAGGACTCAACACGCTATTCAAAAAAAAAGATATTGATGTTGATCTGTTAATGGTAATTGCTGCAATTGGAGCTGCTGCAATTGGGTATTGGATGGATGGGGCTATTCTAATTTTCATTTTTTCGTTGAGCGGCACCTTGGAAGGATATACAATGAAGCGAACGAATAAAGATATTCGCTCCATTCTGGATCTTCGTCCAGAAAAGGCGGTACTATTAAGAAATGGAAAACAACTTCAGATTGAAGCAGAAGAGATAAAGAAGGGTGATACTATTCTTGTCAAGCCTGGAGAGCGTATAGCAGCTGACGGCATTATTTCTCAAGGATATTCTGCAATTTATCAGGCTACCATTACAGGAGAACCCGGCCCTGTTGATAAAACGGTTGATGATGAAGTTTTCTCTGGAACTGTAAATGGCTACGGGGCCATAGAGATTAAAGTGACCAAGCAGGCAGAAGAAACAATGCTATCAAAAATAATTCACTTAGTGCAGGAGGCTAAAAACGAAAAACCACCAAACCAGCTTTTCGTTGAAAAGTTTGAAGGTATTTATGCAAAGATCATTATCATAATGGCAATAATCCTAATGATAGCCCCTCCTCTTATAATACATTGGTCTTGGAAGGAAACAATCTATAGGGCGATGATTTTTTTGGTTGTAGCTTCACCTTGTGCTTTGGTATCGTCTATTATGCCGGCCATATTGTCTGCGATATCCAATGCGTCAAGAAAAAGGGTTTTGTTCAAAGGCGGTGTGCATCTTGAAAATATTGCAGGGATCAAGGCTGTGATATTCGACAAAACGGGAACCCTTACTTATGGGGAACCCGTGGTGCAGGGTATTATCACATTTGAAAATTATTCCGAAATGGAATTATTGAAAATAACGGCTTCCATAGAGGCTTTATCCGAACATCCCATCGCAAAATCCGTAGTCCAATATGCCATAAAAAATAATGTCGAACTGGAACATTCGATAAACTTACAGTCAGTTAAAGGGATGGGGGTGCAAGGTACTTTAAATGGAATTAATTATAAAGTCGGCAAAAGGGATATGCTGGACAATATAGTTCTTACCAAAGAACAGGAAGATTTTGTCCTCAAATTCGAACAACAGGGAAGAACAATCATATTTGTTTCCAATGGTCAAAGCCTTATCGGGATGATTACAATTTTTGATCAAGTACGTCTCGAAGCGAGAAGAGTGATCGAGGAATTAAAAAAAATGAATATCCGTGTAGCGCTTTTAACCGGTGATAATGAGAGAACAGCTAAAAATATTGGGGAAACCACCGGAATCGAAGAAGTCTACTCAGGTCTTTTACCTGAAGATAAAGTAGATTATATAAAAAGGATGACTGCTAAATATGGCAAGGTTGCAATGGTTGGAGATGGAGTTAATGATGCTCCCGCCTTGGCTGCCGCATCTGTGGGGATCGCTATGGGAGCCGCAGGCACAGATATAGCGATAGAAACTGCCGATGTTATTTTAATGGCCGATAATATTGAGAACATTCCATTTGCTATTTCTTTGGGTAAAAGGACAAACAGAATTATAAAACAGAATGTGATTTTTGCCATTGGTGTAGCAATGACCCTTATAGTCTTAAACTTTATTGGCGGTATTATAAATTTACCTGAAGGTGTAATTGGACACGAGGGAAGTACGGTTCTGGTTATCCTGAGCGGCTTGAGGTTATTGAGGTGAAAAAGAAAACCTTTTAGGGTTTTCGGAAAGTTGGGTTTGAATAAAAAATGTTACATAAAGTTTAGTTGGTCTCAAAATATGATACCTTTGTTTATATTTAGTCTAAATAATAATTATTTCAGAATATCCTAATGAAATTATCCTTGTATTCCATACCACCATACGTTCTATATATTTTTATATTCTTTTCCTCTCTTCAAATTTCTGCAAAAGAAAAGGATAATAATATTCAAAGTGTAATCCATCTTCTTGATTATCTTTCAAAAGATTATCCAATGGCGGTAAGGGATGGAAAAGTAATCGATAATGCAGAATATGCCGAGATGCAGGAGTTTAGCGCAAAAATTTTCAACTTATCACAAAAAATAAAATTACCACCTGAATCAGGACGATCCATTCTTTCTGACTTAAGTGATTTAAAAATCCTTGTTCGGGATAAAGCTTCCAGTAGAAAAATCAAGGACTTAGCGGAACAAGCAAAATGGGCAATCATACAAGCGACCAGCTATGAAGTTGCCCCCTTAAATTGGCCGGACAACGCAAAAGGCCAAAGCCTATATTTACAGAACTGTATGCAATGCCACGGGCCAAAAGGTGCTGGAAACGGGCCTTTGGCCAATGGGTTAAAACCAGCCCCCGCAAATTTTTTAAAGGATTCCCTTATGGCAGACCTATCACCGTTTGAAGCCTATAATACAGTAAAACTGGGCGTGGAAGGAACAGCGATGCGGGCGTTTTCAGAACTGACGGATAAAGAGGCCTGGGATCTGGCGTTCTATGTCAAATCACTTCGGTTTCAAAAGCAAAAAATAGATTCCGTATCCCTAAAAAAAATATTCGATCAGGAATTTGGTAACATTTCCCTAAAAAATGTTGCCACCCTTTCCGATAATGAACTAATGAACAAACTCGGCTCAGATATCCAGGGACAAAAGAAACTAAAAGCATTAAGGATTTTTTCCCCTACGGGAAAACTATCGCAATCCAGTTTGACTGTTGCGAGAGATTACCTTCATCAAGCATTGTTAAACTATAAAAATGGCAAGAAAGACGAAGCCCGTCAAAAAGCCTTGGCTGCCTATTTAGAGGGTATTGAACCCGTAGAAGTAAGGCTAAAAGCCAATGACCCTGCATTTACTTCCCTATTGGAGCAAAAAATGATGAATGTAAGGCAGGCAATCGAACAGGGCAGAAATTCAAGTGAGGTCGAAAATAAAATAAATAGTGCTCTCTCGACCATAGACAGCGCCGAAAAAATGATGAAAGATGAAAAGCTCAACTATTGGCTGTCTTTTTTTTTGGCAGCATCGATAATGCTCCGGGAGGGACTGGAAGCTTTTTTAATCATTGCACTTATCTTGGCGCTAATACGGAGTACACCAAAGGCTAAAAAAGCCCTGCCCTACATACACGGCGGATGGATAACCGCTATTTTAATGGGGGTGGCCGGATGGTTCCTTTCAGATTGGATTATTGCCATAAGTGGTCAGAACAGGGAAATAATGGAAGGAATGATTTCCTTGATAGCCGTTATTGTGCTTGCCTTTGTCGGTTTTTGGCTTCACGACCATTCCCATTCCAAAAAATGGAAAGAGTTTATAGAAAAAAAGGTCGGGACACAATTAAAAGGTGAGAAAATGATTGGTCTTGCATTCTTTTCATTTATGGTTGTTTTCCGTGAGGCTTTTGAATCGATCCTTTTTCTACAGGCCATTGGTTTGGAAACCCAATCTGGGGATCAGTCATCTATCGGGTTTGGCGTGTTGGCGGCTTTTGCATTGATAGGTCTGCTCGCATTCCTTTTCCTAAAATATTCAAGGAAAATACCTGTCAGGCAACTTTTTAGATATTCTTCTTGGGTAATCACCCTTTTGGCGGTAATTCTAATAGGTAAGGGTATTCACGCCATACAGGAGGCTGGCTGGCTTTCAGTAACAGGTTTTCCAGTTTCCTTTAAAATGGATTGGTTGGGTATTTATCCTACGTTAGAAAGTGTGATATCACAAATGATATTACTTAGTATTTTATTGTTTCTTTATTACTTGAGCAATTACAAAAATAGAGTAATTAGAATTAAATAGGGCTACAAGATACCTCTATGTAGTAAACGAGCAAGGAATCATAAACTGTTTTTTTGGATAGTGAGGTTACAATTTAAACTATCGATGTCATCAATTAGATTTATTAGGCATGTAAAATTTCACAGACCATTAAAATAGACAGATGCACAAGAAAAATATTTTGCAAATTATTGTAGTTATGATCTTAGATGCTTTTGAAGTATGGTGATTCCGTGTTTGTCGATTACCCTAGTTTTTTTGGCCCCTGAACTGTCTATAAAACTTGCAAGTTGGGCTACAATTTAGCATCGGATTCATGAATGTATTTATCAAAAATTTTTGTAAAACAATAATGGTTAGAATTGTTGATATTAAAAAGAAAGTACTTCTTTAAAATTTCTTTAGAATCCCAAACTACTTTTATTCCATAACTTTGTGTATATGAAATATCTAATTGCCGAAGATGAAAAAGAACTCCAGCAATCCATCGCGACCTATTTAAGTCACGATGCAAATGTATGTGAAACCGCATCAGATTATCATGAAGCATCTGAAAAATTGGAACTATATGAGTACGATGTCGTGGTACTTGACATTAACCTTATTACTGGCAGTGGTCTCGATTTACTTAAAAAGCTTAAAAAACAACATAAAAAATGTGGTATCATCATCATTTCGGCAAACAACTCACTGGACGATAAACTACAGGGTCTCGATCTGGGTGCCGACGACTATATTACAAAACCTTTCCATCTAGCTGAGCTTAACTCCCGTATCAAGGCGGTTTTGCGACGTGGTCAATTTGGTGGGGAGGATACCATAACGTTTCAGGAAATACGATTGGACACACTCGCAAGGAGCGCTTATGTGGATGATAAGCCTATTACACTTACCAGAAAAGAATACGATTTGCTTTTGTTTTTCATCACAAACCAAGGCCGTGTTCTCTCTAAAGCCATTATTGCGGAACATCTTTGGGGCGATGATAGTGACCTTCTCGATAATTTTGATTTTATTTACGTGCACATCAACAACTTGCGTAAAAAACTTACAAAAGAAGGGGCAAAGTATATACACTGTCTCTTATACACATCTGACGCTGCCGACGACTCCTTACGTGT
>CAJXPE010000214.1 GCA_913057965.1 uncultured Marixanthomonas sp.
GATCTACACGTAAGGAGTCGTCGGCAGCGTCAGATGTGTATAAGAGACAGTCAGCAATCCGTGCGGATTGTTGGGAAAGTTTCGGTCAACCATAATCAAGTTTCCGGTGGAAACCAATTCATAGGTGTCAATGATTGTACCTCTATTAATTTCAAAAATGATAGTCGTCGTAAAACCATACGAACCATTATTTTCAGATATTCTTGAATCGATGCTCAGTACTTTTTGAACCAAGGAATATTGCAACAATCTGTTATAAACACCATCGGCTTTTTTCTGGCGATATAGGTTGTCCACGGAACTATTGCCCAACCATAATGCTTTTTCCAAATTGCGTTCGTAATTGCTGGCATCAATGTTATAGAAGTAGTTATGGAACATATCCAAATGTGCTAAAGCCTCAACCCGAAAATTTTCCTTTTGGGTCACGAGCTTCAGCGGAATGATACTGCCATCTGTATTAATGGCAAAGGCACTATTGAGCGCTTTTTGATTGGTGTTGAATACCATCCAAACTGAAAATGTACTGGACAGCAACGCACAGACAACAACTGCTAAAATGATAAACCGGTTCAGCTTTAGGACGTTATAAATATTCTTATATGGTGTTTTCATATTATTATTTTTAATCTGCCTTAGGCAGTAAATAGTCTGAGAGTGAAGGACGTGGCGCGTTTATACAGTTTGAATTTTAGGAAAACAATAAAGCCTACTGAACCCAACTGAACAACGGGCGCAAAAAATCCCTGTCCTGTATCGGTTCCAAAAAGGTTGACCCAAAAATTGGTGTTGATTTCCGTATAAATGGCATTGATAAATACATTGACCAAAAAGAACGCTGGCACGAGCATATACACGGCAGCATACAATTTGAAGAATGTATAAGCCAGCGAACGGAACTTTTCAAATACGGCAAGGCTAATGACCAAAGGAAAAAAGGCTTGCATTATTCCTAAAAGGAAGAATCGTTCTGCCAAAAACAATGGATAAATGAACAAATCCAATATCCAGAGGAACAGGCTAATGATGAATGCAAATATTTTGAATCCGTAAAGCGGTGTGACCAGGGCTTCATATAAAAGTGTCATAGCAGCTTGTGCAACCTCTATTATACTTACATCTTCTTCTATGGGAATATCTTGCATCTGCAGAGGCAATAAGGCAGGTGCTGTGCCACGATATTGTCCTTCAATAGCTACCAAGATGCCATCGAAAAAGCCTAAGACTTGTGTTGAGAAAATGACCAAGATGACGATAGCAAAATTTTTGACCAGTTCACCAGGACTCAATCCCCAAGTGTAACCGTCCTTATCTGCAATGCCTTCATTGTATTTTTTAAGGATGTTGACCAAAAAGAACAGGACAGCGAGCGTTTTCATTCCCGCAATGGTGTATTGCGAAAAGTTGCTGGCCTGTATGGTCTGGAAAACGGTGTCGATATATTCCAGCCCAATTCCTAAGAGAATGGTCGCCGTCATTTTAGTACTCGGTTTCTCGGTTATTGACTTTATCCTGCATTTTTCTAAAGGAAATAATGTCACGATAGCGTTTGGTTTTGGTTGTAATATTGGAAACCATTTGCTTGGATTCCTGCTCTTTTGCTTTAAGGATTTCAGCACGTTCGGCATCGCTCATTTTTAGGTAATCGCTGGATAGTACTTCATCAATAAAATCTACTGTGTCTAACGAGTTTTGTACTATGGCATCGAACGATTCCACAACCCTTGAAACTTCATCGGGTTTGATGTAGGGCGAATTCAAAATATCCTGTAAATCATTTTGCATTACGTTGATAAGGCGCTGATTATTCTGGCCAATTTCCTCAACTGCTCTGAGTTGTTCGACAACGCTTGATACCTTTTCTATAGCCTCTTTTGCATCTTTCAAGAATTTTACAGACTTAATCATTTGAGCAGTCTGTTTACCCGATTCTATCAGTTGCTTAACCAAGCTGATAAAATTTGTATTATCGTAAGTAGGCATTCCTTGGGCGGTTGCTTTGCCTGACATAAATAAGGTCAATACTACCGTTGTTACTAAAATTTTGATTTTTGTCTTCATAATATTATGTTTTAGATGTGAATTGAATTATTGCTTTTTGCATATCGTGATGCTCATTGTAGAGCTTCATTATTTCCTCGTTTTCCTGTCCATCGGTCAAATAAGCTGCATAAACTTCCTTCGGAACTTCGAGCCGAAAAATATTACTTTCCCTACCAATCTTGATAAACATTTCGGTGTACTTGCGTGGACCGGAAAGATTGTTCTTGATGGACTTTAATTGGTTTAAATCGTGGCTGGAAAGGTTGAGACGTTTGACCAATTCGTCATAGCCTTTTTCGTTATTGAGGCTATAAATAACCTGTGTATTTTCAAGAATACTTGCTGAAGTTGAATTATTTGGTAGCTGATTGATGGACTGAAGAATAATCCCAATCGCACCATTTTGTTTTCGGATGGCTTGATAGTAAAATTCCACACTTTCCAACACGTTGTCAAACTTCAATTGCTTGGCAAACTCATCAAAAAGGATGATGCCTTTTTCTGCCCTGTTTTTCCAAATGGTTCTTTGAATGGCGGATTTAATTAGCTTGAGCACCACAGACAGGATTTCCTTATTGTCCTTGACTTCATCCAGTTCAAAAACAATCAAGCGTTTGTCTTCGATTTTGTAAGTCTGGTCTTCGCTTACTTCAAAAAGGAAGCTATATAGACCATCGCCGACATATTCGGACATTACGTGCAAAAAGCTCGTGACATTGAAATAGTCGGGATGGATTTTCAAGGTGTCAAGAAGGTCTTTCTGATACCTTTCTATAAAGCTGTAAAAATCATCCAACGAATGATTTTCTGAAGTGCTATCGTAATAATGGCGCAGAATCTTTTTAACCGATACCGATTGTGCTTTGGTTACTTTGAAATCTGAGGCAAACAGTTCAAACAGGAAAACCGATAAGTCTTCCAAACGTTCCGGTGTCAGGTCATTTGTGTCACTTATGTAAAAAGGATTGATACCTAAGTTTTTTCCGCTTTCATAGCGAAGCACCGTATATTTTTCAGGATAGAGTTTGGCAAACTTGGTGTATGAGCCACCCAAATCTATGATAACCAACCGAACGCCACTTTCAAAATACTGGCGCAAAATGTTATTAGCCAAAAAGGATTTTCCTTCGCCAGTAGGCGCGAAAATGGCAAAGTTCCTTGCCTTGATACGTTTCTTCTTTTCATCCCAAACATCCTTTAAAACAGGAATATTATGCTCACGGTCATTAAAGATGATTCCAGTAGTATCGCTTTTGTAATTGGTGTTATTGATGAACAGGCAAAGTGCGTGCTTCAAGTCCGTGACGTATAAATCATTGTTTGAGAAATTAGAAGAGAAACAGCAGTAACTGTTCAGTATATAATTTTTACGTTCTTCGCCTCGTGGATAGTAAGGTATGATATCCAGTTCCTTAAATTCAGTCTTTATTTTTGAGGTTATCTTATCGAGCTCTTTGGCTTCCTTTGCCCAATAGACAATATTGAGATGTCCACGAATAATCCGTGCATTATCATCGGCATTGATTTGGTCAAGGATATGTTGGATTTTACCAAGCACCACTTTATTCTGCGAACCGAAATTTGAACTTTTGTTGAGTTCCTCAATCTTCTTATCAAGTAGTTTACGCCACTTTTGTTTATCATCGAGATATAAGATTTGATTGACGATGTGGTTCTCGTCAAGCGTAAGCCCTAAGCCATCAATAAACCCTTGATGAAACACAAAATCGTCAGAAGTGAATTTCTCATTGGTCTTGCTACTCTGTACACTTTCGCCAAAGCACAGTTCGCTGTTGATGGCCAGGGCATCAAAATGGTTTTCGCCAATATTGACGCTTTTTTTGTCCAGTAAAATGTCAGTATCATAACCTTCATTAAAGCCATTGAAATAGGCACTTGTTAGTTGCTGTATCTCTTCCGCTTTAAGCGAAACAAAATCCATCTTTCGGCTATTGTTGATGAAGGAAACTGAATCACTTACCGAGTTGGCGAAACTCTTAATGTTGTCATCCAATTCCTGTATGATTCCCTTTGAAACTTTTCTAAAGGGATTGACGTACTTAGGATTGTTGAGCGCTTTGTTCTTGGTCAAGATGAAAAACAAATAACAGCTGTGCTCGATATGACCACGACCTTTAAAATGCTCGTGGGTAGCCTTTTCCAGAAAGGTTATATTCGGAAGTTGTTCTGAAGAATAGGATTTCTTCAAGTAGATATCCTGTTTGTGAACCACAGTACCAACAGGCAACGATTTCAACGCTTGAAACCAAGCACCGTGCATATCCTCAAAATCCTTTTCAGATAGTGAATAGATTTCCGGCAGATTACCATTATAGCATAGGACAATGTTGCCATTGTTGGCAAATACGATATTGTCCTGAATATCTACAATGGGTTGATATGCGGAAAAGTTAATCTTGTTCATAATCAAAGCCTGAGTTTCTTTTGTTACTAATGATTTTTGGAAATGCTTTAGCCATTTGGAATAGTTGCGGATTGTGGGTTATTCTTGTCAAAGCCACATATAGGGAAGCGTTGAATACCAACACACCTATGATTATCCCAAAGCTGAAAGAGAAGATGATGATGAGCAGCGAAGCCAAAACGGAAACCATCATTAAGGCAAACAGGGAAATAGGCAGCCCAAAAATGACCGCCCTTTTCCTAATGTTTTTATAGACCTCGTATTTCTTCATAATGCTCGGAAAACAAATCCCTCATAGAGGGTTCATCTATACTACAATTCCTATTAAGTAAGTGAAGATGCCGACTACTGCACCTGCAATAAGAACAAAGACGAGTACTCTGGTTATTCCTTTTTTGAGGTCGGCATTTTCGCCGAAGAAATGTCCGGCATTAAATAGGAAGCCTACCAAGAAGATGACACCCAATAAGATTGGAAAAATAGTTCTGATGGTATCGCCTACATCGTTAACGGAATCTTCAATGCCACCAATTTGAGCAAAAAGCGAAGTGGATATGAGCGAAATAATGGATCTGTCTCTTATACACATCTCCGAGC
>CAJXPE010000215.1 GCA_913057965.1 uncultured Marixanthomonas sp.
GAGATGTAGAGAGGTCTCGTGGGCTCGGAGATGTGTATAAGAGACAGGCTAATACTTTAATTTATCATTTTGATTTTTACAGAATAGAAAATGAAACAGAAGCATTGGATATTGGGATAGAGGAATATTTCTATTCAGAAAATTGGTCATTTGTAGAATGGCCAGAAAATATAAAATCATTGCTTCCTCAGGAAAGCACCACAATAAAACTAACAAAAAACAAAAACGGAAGTAGGACCTTAAAAATCAACTAGTGAGATAAATTGTTACGATAAATACAACTAAATAGTTTCTTTTAAAAATTGCCCCAAATCGCATTATTTTTTAAGCAGGATAATTATTGCCAAAAATAACCTATAAAGATACGGGGAACATAATTGAAATACATGTTGAATTTTGTGATAGGTTTGTACTATTAACCTCACAAAAAAACAAACATTATGAAATTATCAAAGTACTATTTAATCGTTGCAATTTTCGGAGCTGGTCTATTTTTCTCATGTACTCCAGAAAGTATTGATGATGGACAAACAGAACAACAAATCGATATCTCAAAGATTAGACCACCAAGACAAGGATAAAATTAAAAAATCTTAAGTATATGGAGGCTTTATTGTTGTATTTATAGCAATAACGCCTCTTTTATTTTATTCATATGAAAGTTTCCCAAAAACTCAAGTTTGGGAAACATCTTTTTTTTCTTGGTCTACTGGTTTTTATGATTGGAATTCATTTGCGTGGTATCTTACAGGTAAGTTTATCCCTTTATATTTATTGTTAATTTGGTTTTTTACCTGTAAACATTGGTGGCATTGGATTTTACTAATTCCTATTGCTATGTATGCTTTTCAATTATGGGGTGTCATAAACCAAAGTAGAAAAGCTGATGAGGTTGAATTAGTTTATTTAATCCCATTAATGATGGTTTTAGTTCCAACGGTTTATCTAATACGTGCCAAGCTTTTTAATAAAGTTAGAGGTGACGATTTAAAGGAGTTTGAAGAAGACCTAATGGCTAAAAAAACCATATGGCGACAATTTAAAGATCTTTTTCGGTAATCATTTTATTTTTTCAATATCCAATTAAATATGTAACTTAGGGCTGCTAACCATTTCTCTATGACTGAGTCCAAATCTCCCTTTACGAAAGCACAGCTTATCCCCCAAGAAGAAACATTGGAGGTTACTCGACAAAAAGGAGCGTTATTTATTGGTATTCCAAAAGAAACGTATTTTCAAGAAAAACGTATTTGCTTAACCCCCGATGCCGTTGCTGCTGTTGTCGCCAATGGCCATAAAGTATTACTTGAAAGTGGTGCTGGGAAAGAAGCTGGTTTTTCTGATAAAGACTACAGTGAAGCTGGTGCTCAACTTACAAAAGACACGAAAAAGGTATTTGGATGTCCTTTTATTTTAAAAGTAGAACCCCCTACCCTCGAAGAGCTACAACTTATTAACCCAAAGACGGTTCTTATTTCTGCGTTGCAACTTAAAACAAGACAGAAAAAGTATTTTGATGTATTGTCTAAGAAAAAAATTACTGCTCTTGCTTTTGAATTTATTAAAGATCAAGATCATACATATCCAGCTGTCAAAGCATTAAGTGAAATTGCCGGAACGGCTTCGGTATTAATCGCTTCAGAAATTATGGTAAATGCCAAAAAAGGAAATGGCTTACTATTTGGTAATATTAGTGGTGTTCCACCTGTTGAAGTTGTCGTTATTGGTGCCGGAACTGTCGGTCAGTTTGCTGTACGCTCTGCAATAGGGCTTGGCGCCAATGTAAAAGTTTTTGATAGTTCTATTACAAAGTTACGAAATTTGCAAACTGCTATTGGGCAAACTTTTTATACTTCAACCATACAGCCTAAAAATTTACTTAAAGCATTGCGTAGATGTGACGTTGCCATTGGCGCAGTTCGAGGAAAAAATAGATCTCCTGTTATTGTAAGCGAGGCAATGGTCAAGAAAATGAAAAAAGGGGCGGTTGTTATCGATGTTAGTATCGATATGGGTGGGTGCTTTGAAACATCAGATATGACTACACACGATGCTCCTACCCAAATTAAGCACAATGTGGTACATTATGGCGTGCCAAATATTCCAGCACGATACCCAAAAACTGCCTCAATATCAATTAGTAATATTTTTACTCCTTATTTATTAGAAATTGCCGAGTGTGGTGGTCTTGAACAAGCGATCCGTTTTGATGGTGGATTGAAAAATGGTTTGTACTTTTACCGCGGCATTTTAACCAATAAAGCAGTTGCCGATTGGTTTGATATGTCGTACAGCGATATTAACTTGCTTTTCTTTTAATAAAACAGAGTACTCTATATGAAATTAGTCCACAGATTTGGCTACTATTTTGGTGGTTTTACCATTGGTATTGTAATTCTTATTTTCTTTTTAAGTGGAAAAAAAACATCTTGTGCGTATGGTCTAGATGCCCGAACCTTAAAAAATATTCGGAATAAGGAACGGGTTTTTTCAGAAGAAACAATTCGGTTTTTGGAAGAAGAAAAACTGGATACATCCGTAGTCTCAAAAATATTATTAGATGGCGATGTCTTGTTTGATGAAAAAACCAGAGGATTCGATTCTTGTAAAATTTACAATATTGAAGCAAAAGTATCTGAAAAGAACCTAAAAATAACGGTTGAAAACTGCAACGAAAAAGCGACGGTTCAAAAAATGGAACAGGTTGTAGATTAATCTAAAATGTTCCTCCCCTTTTGCTTTCGTTGTTTTAGAAAGAATATTTCAATTGATTTATCCAACAATCGAGATTAAGAATATATTATTAAAGTAAATCTTATTTTTTTCGACCCACGAAATGTTCCATTGTTTTATAAATCCCAAGTACAGATCCAGCAAACCAATCGAATATAGATAAAGGCAATATTCCCTGACCTATACGCGTAAACCGATATAAATATCCTGGAATCGTTACCATTTTTTTATTTTTTTCAATGGCTTTTAAAATGGTACGAGCCGCTGCCTCTGGCTTAAGAATAGGAAGCTTTGATTGTACACCATCAAACATACCCGTGTTAATATAATAGGGCATTATTGTAGTTATGGTAACATTTTTATTCATTTGTTTCAATTCCAAACGCAAACTATCAGACCAGCCAATCAAAGCCCATTTACTTGCAGCATATACCGACATTTTAGGATTTGAAATTAATCCGCCAGAGGAAGCAATATTGCAAATATGTCCAGAATTTTGATGTAGCATATCTCCCAAAAATTCTCGTGTGACATACATGGGACCAGCAGTATTAATATTTATTGTTTTGTCAATATCGGTTACAGAATGTTCTTTAAAATATTTACCAACAACTATTCCTGCATTGTTAATTAGCACATCTACTACCCCTATTTGCTGCTTTACTTTTTTAGCAGCTAGTTGAACTTGCTCACTATTAGATACATCTACTTGAAAGCCATAAAGAGCCCCTTCTGTTGAAAATTCAGTAAGTGTTATATCAATATTCGCTTGATTAATATCCCATATAATTACTTTGGCTTTGCGTTCTAATAATAAACGAACCATCATTTCGCCAATACCAGAGGCGCCACCTGTGACTAATACCGTTTTTCCTTCTAAATGCTTCATGTTTAGTCCAAGATTATATAAGTACTATTAAATAGGCACGGTTTTTAGGATATTAAAAACTCAACTTTTATAGTAAGAAACGTGGTTTGTTAAAAAATACCGCGACGTTTGCGTTCGTTTTTCAATAAGGTTAGTTCACGGCTTGTCTGGCCTGCAACCGATGTATTTTCTTCGGCACGTCTTATTAAATAAGGCATAACCTCTTTTACAGGCCCGAAAGGCATGTATTTAGAAACGTTAAACCCTTCATCTGCTAAGTTATAACTTATATTATCGCTCATACCGTATAATTGGCCAAACCAAATTCGATCATCATTTTTTTCTAAGCCTTTAGCTTTTATTATTTCCATGGCCAAATAACAACTCACCTCGTTGTGTGTACCTATATAAATGGTAATAGTATCAAGGTTGTCTAAAATATAATGAGCTACTTCATTAAAATTATCATCAGTGGCTTGCTTACTTTCGCAAATAGGTGTCGGATATCCTTTTTCTTCAGCTCGTTCGTGCTCTTTTTCCATATAGGCACCACGAACCACTTTAAAGCCTAATCTAAAATTCTTTTCTTTAGCTTTTTCGTGTAGTTTATGTAAGTAGTCTTTTCTATCCCAACGATAGCACTGTAATGTGTTAAATATAACAACGCGTTCTTTGTTATATTTCTCCATCATTTGTTCACAAATCTCATCTGCAGCTCCTTGCATCCAAGACTCCTCTGCGTCCGCTAACAAAGAAACACCACACTCATCCGCTGCTTTACAAACCGTTTCGTACCGGTTTACAATTCGGTTCCACTCTTC
This sequence comes from uncultured Marixanthomonas sp., assembly GCA_913057965.1. Classification (GTDB taxonomy): domain Bacteria; phylum Bacteroidota; class Bacteroidia; order Flavobacteriales; family Flavobacteriaceae; genus Marixanthomonas. The sequence continues at coordinate 4,423 of CAJXPE010000215.1, forward strand.
TTCTTCTTCTTTGGTAAATGATTCGTTTTCCGTTTTCTTACGCCATAATTCAAAACGACCTAGACCTGTAGGTTTAAAGACAGCAAAAGGCATTGCTTCTTTATGTTGAGCAAAACTGGTCAGTTCTACTATTTTATCCATCGTTTTATCAAACTGCGCTTCATCTTCTTTTCCTTCTACTGAATAATCTAACACCGAATACACATTCGCTTTATATAAAGCATCAACCGTGTTCATACAATCTTGTTCACTTACGCCTCCGCAAAAATGATCAAATACGGTAGAACGAATCAACCCTTCTACAGGAAGATTAATGTTTAATGCAAACTTAGTGACAGCTGTACCAATACGAACTAAGGGTTCGTTGGCAATCATCTTAAATAGGAAATAGGCTCGCTCCACTTCAGCATCAGACTTTAGCTTAAAGGCAATTTCCGTATTATTAAACAGTAAATTCGTTTTCATATAAAAATAATGTGCGCAAATATAGTTAGATTTGACGATGTATAAACCCCTGAAATCACTTTTTGATATATGAAAGAGATCAAAAAAAAAGAAGGCTCAGTCTATGGCGATACAAACGCTTGGAAAGCCTTTGAAAATCAACTAAATCTGTCTCTTATACACATCTG